>NZ_JACHTP010000008.1:0-69726 GCF_020135855.1 Campylobacter sp. B0100352/1 | reverse complement strand
TGTGATTTTGCTTAGATAAAGTCCATTAGGCGGAGCTAAAAAGTGATTGTGCTTTTTTATGGCTTTTAATTGCTCTACGAGTTCTTTTTGAGTCATTTTTTGATCTAAAATCTTTAAAACACTTGCAACAATGAGACGAATTTGCCCTCTTAAAAAACCATTGGCCTTAAAATGAAAAATTGTCATATCTTTATAAGTATAAGCATGAGATTTAAATACCTTTCTAACCGTACTTTTAACATCACTTCCGCTTTTACAAAAATACTTAAAATCATGCTCTCCGATAAAGTGTTTTAAAATTTCATTGGCTTTTTTAATGTCCATTTTCGGATAAAAATACACGTATCGAGACATAAAAGGGCTAAATTTACCATGGTGAAAAATATAGCGGTATTCCCTACTCTTAACATCATATCTCACCTCAAAATTTAAAGGCATGATTTCTAAATTTTTGATGTGTATATAAGGATGAGAAAATTTATTGATCTGATTTTTAAGATAGTTTAGATCTTTAAAATGATCTCCACACTCAACACAAGCTACCGCAAAACTTGCATGTACTCCTTTATCTGTCCTTGAAGCCATGTAGGTTTTAGAAAAAATTCCAAGATGAGTCAAAGCGTCCTCTAGGGCATCTTGAACTCCTTTTTTGTGTGGTTGTGTAGCAGAGCCTAAAAAAGCTGATCCATCATAAGAAAAAACCAGTTTTAATTTCATCAATAACGACTCAAAATCATTTTCTTAAAGCAAATCATTGAAGCAATAAAACTAAGCACAAAGATACTAAAACATGCCAATAAAGGCGGTTTATAAAATAAGCTTAAAAGTCCAAAATACAGCACGATAACACTAAACATCCCCACATACACAAAACCTTTCTCATAACGATAAGTGACGATACCAAATGAAAGTGCAAAAAGTGTGCTTGCTAATGGAAAAAGTGCTATGGTGGTGTAAATCACAAATTCTTTAGCACGTTTTGTGTCGGTATTGATATCTAGCCAGTATTCATAAAATTTTTTGATTTTAAAATCATTGTTGTTAAATTTTGTATTTAAGGTGAGATTTTCAAATTCTCCTGTAAAAAGCATACCGGATTGCTCGAAATTATACATTCTACCCTTGGAAAGTTTAAAAGCAAAACCCGTACTTTCTTTTTGCACGGTGGCTTCTTTGGCGATGATGAGTTGCTCTTTATCGCTTTGCACTCTTTTTGGATGATACATAATGATATTTTCATACTTATCGCCATCTTGCTTTTCTATAAAAATCATCCAATCTAAAAATTTTTGCCCAAATTCTCCTGTTTTGTAATTAAATTTTACCTGTGTTTTTTTATAATCGATAAAATTATCTTGAAGTTCAAGCACCAAAGGTATCATCACTAAAGATGTAAATAACATCAAAGCACTTACCAAAGCAGAAATTTTTAAAAACAATGAAGCCAAAGTTTTTGGAGAAAATCCTAAAGTAAAAAGAACTATACTTTCATTTTCTCTAGAAAGTCTAAATAAAGTCAAAGTCAGTGCTATAAAAAAAGATATAGGCAAGGTAAAAATTAAAATTCTAGGCAACATAAAGCCATAAAGTTCAAGTAAATCTAAAAAGCTGATTTCTATACTTGAAGTTAGTTTAGCTAATTGGATAAAAAATACCATAGAAACAATGCTAAAAAGCACAAAAAAAATGGAAAGATTAGTGCTTAAAAATTGGTTTAAAATATATCTTGAAACAAGCTTCATGCTAATCCCTGATTAAAAATTAAAAAAATCACATAGCCGATAAAAGCAGTATTGATAAAAGGTAAAAATGCTAATTCTTTTCTTTTATAAAAAATAAAAAATGGCAAAGTCAATAAAGCTCCACAAAAAAGGATAATAAAACTTTCTTTAAATCCAAAAATTCCAGCTATACTAGCACACACGATAATATCTGCATCTCCTAAATTTTCTTGTATATTTTTTGATTTGAAATTCTTAATATAGGCTGTCAAATTTTTAAGCAAAAACAAAAAACCCGCAAAAGAAAAAGCTTGTATTAAAAAGCCATTTTTAAAATCTTCAAAAATAAGAAAATAAAAAAAATCATTAATATCCAGCTTTAAAATCAAAGCCAAAAAAAATAAAGCCCAAAGCAATACTTGCGGAACTGCTTTAAATTTTATATCTATATAAGAAAGCATCCCAAAAACAAATAAATATAATGAAAAAACTAGAAATTCTAATAAATTTTTGCTAAAAAAATAAGCAATAAAAACAAAAATCACACCTAAAATTTCAGCTAAAAATATATCAATGAGAATTTTTTCCTTACAAAACCTACATCTAGCTTTTAAAAATATATATGAAAAAAAAGGTATAAGATCTAAAATACTAAGTTTTTTGCCACAAGAAAAACAATAAGATCTCATACTTAAAAAGGGTTTATTTTCACAAAAACGACTTAAAAAACACATACAAAATGAGCCCAAACTCAAACCCAAGATAATCAAAAAAGTAAATTTTAGAAAGCTTTGCGTAAAAATTTCACCTTCCAAATGTTCTCTCTCTTTTTCTGTATTCTTTTATGATTTTTTTAAATTCTCTTTTCGTAAGCCCCGGAAATAAAGTTTCACTAAAATAAATTTCTGCATAAGCACATTGCCAAAGTAAAAAATTCGAAAGTCTTTTTGCATTGCCTACGCGAAGCATCAAATCCACATCTAAAGGAAGATCTAAATTTTCACTGATATTTTTTTCATTGATTTCCAAACCTTTTTCTATAACACGACGCGTAGCACGGATGATTTCATCTTTGGCACCATAGCTGATGGCTAGATTGACACAAAGTCCATTGCAATGCTTGGTCGTTTCTTCCACTAAGGCGATTTTATCCCTTAAAGCCTGATCAAGTCTTGTTAGATCACCGATAGCTCTTAAGCGAACATTGTTTTTTTCAAATTTTTCCAAAGCTTCATTTAAACAACGATCTAAAAGTTCAAAAATAAATTCTATTTCATCTTTAGGCCTATTCCAGTTTTCAGTGCTAAAAGCAAATAAGCTCAAATTAGAAATTCCTTCTTCAACACAGGCTTCCATAAGCTTTTGCATAGTCTTTACCCCTTGAGAATAACCCAACTTTGCCAAAAAGCCCTTAGCCTTTGCCCAACGTCTATTGCCATCCATAACTATGGCAAGATGTTTTAAATCATTCATTTTCACCCCTTAAAATCAGATAATTTTTTAAATACAAATAAAGGCGCAATTTTATTATCTTGCACAACATTAAAATTCAAATGCTCATTTAAAAATTTTTGCACTTTAAAAAAAGGAGTAAAAATCGAAACTCCGTGATTATCAATGAGTATTTTTAAAGCACCAAAAACGCTAAAATAAAGATAAATTTCCAAAAATTTAGCCCTCTTTTTCATCTGAAATAAACAAGCTTTATTTTCAAAAATAAAAGGAATATGATAAATATTTTCAAAACTTGCAAAAAGCATCTCTTTTAAAATTTGATATTTTTCCCTATTTTTACATTCCATAAGATTTGAAATGATGTATTCTTTATAATTGATCTTGTTTTCTAAGATCGCTACTATCAAAGGCAAACCTTCTTCAAAAGGTGTAAAAACCGGTCTTTTTAATAAATGTTTAAACTGTATCGCTCCGCTTTTTTCTTTATAAATTTCAGCCAAATATTCCGCACCAATTTCTAGATCAATCATGCTTTTAGTTTGAATTTTTTTATGATTTAAAAGCAAGGTATAATGACCATAACCTGTTTTTCCCAAAACTTTCATTTGGATAGGTAGAGTGGCGTTAATCATAATTTTTCACACCAATCAATCAAATCAAAAGCTAAATCTTTTTTATCTTTTAAGCCACTTTTTTCACAAGCGTCTTTACTTATAAAATAAAATTCGTTTTGATCACTTCCAAAAGTATTTTTTTCATTTAGGATATTTAAGCATACTAAATTTAAGTTTTTCTCCACTAAAGATTTTTTAGCGTTTTCTATGGCATTTTCTGCATCAAATTCCATTTTAAAGCCTATTTTTTTGCCTTTAAAATCGATATTTTTTAGCAAATCTTCATTAAGTTTTAAGTGAAGATCTAAGCCTTTTGAAAATTGATTTTTCTTGATTTTTCCTTTTTGAAATTGCGGGATAAAATCACTCACAGCAGCTGCCATAATCAAAAAATCATTTTCGCAAAATCTTTGCAATAACGCCTTTAAGTCTTTTGAATCTTCAAATTTGTAAATTTCATAAGGGGTTTTAAAATCTACAGAACTTAAAAATATAACCTTAGCTCCTAAAAAATAAAAGGCATCAGCGATTGATTTTGCCATTTTTCCGCTTGAAAAATTACTAATGCAACGCACATCATCTATTTTTTCTCTTGTGCCTCCACCGCTGATCACTACACTTTTATCAAGCCAAAATTTCTTTTTAAAAAGCTCTCTTTTGGTAATGTTAAATATATCTTCAACTTCTGCTAAAGCCCCTACTCCTTCATCCTTACAAGCTAAAACTTTAGAAATTGGAGGGATGATTAAGGCTTTATTTTTTTGAAGTAATTTTAAAGAATTTTGTGCGCTAAAATGATGATACATGTTTGTATTAGCCGCTGGAGCTATGATTAAAGGTTTAGTGCAAGCGATTAAGGTTTGGATAAAAAGATTATCCGCTATACCAAGGGCTAATTTATTGATCGAATTGACACTCGCGGGTGCAAAAAGAACAAGATCGCAATCTTTGCTAAAATCTATATGATTTTTTTTATTTTCCCAACTTTCATTTTCTTCACATAAAATTTCATCTGCCAAAGCTTCAAAACTTAATTTATTTGCAAATTTTAAAAGCCCTTGGCTAAGTAAGACTTTAACTCTAATCTTTTCTTTTTTAAATAAAGAAATAAGTTCATAAGCTTTATAAAAAGCTATGCTACCGCTAACCGCTAAAAGTATAGTTTTCATTTTTTAAATTTTTTATAAAAATAATCTTTAACCACTTTTCTATTAGCTCTATTGATAAACAAAGAACCACTAGAAACATTACAATCAACCGAACTTCCAGCCGCAATAATAACATCATTTTCTATATTGACAGGAGCAATAAATTGTGTGTCTGATCCCACAAAAACATTCTTGCCGATAATAGTTTTATGTTTTTTAATCCCATCATAATTACAAGTGATAGTCCCACAGCCTATATTGGTACCACTATCGATTTCACAATCGCCTAGATAGCTTAAGTGCCCTGCTTTTACGGTGTTTAATTTTGCATTTTTGCATTCTACAAAATTACCTATATGGGTATTTTTTATTTCACAATTTGGACGCAAATGTGCTAAAGGCCCTACATCGCTATTTTCAACGATAGAATTTTCAATCACGCTAGAACTTTTGATGATGGAGTTAACAATCTTGCTTTTTCCTTCAATTCTCACATTTTCATAAACTTCACATTCTCCTACAAATTCAACATCCAATCCTATAAAAGTGCTATGAGGTAAATGAAAAATCACTCCTTGTTTCATCCAATGCTTTTTGATTTTTTCTTGCATTAAATTTTCAGCTATGCTTAACTCAAATTTATCATTAATACCCATAAATTCATTTTCATCTACATAGATAGCTTTAATGATTTTATTTTTATCTTTGGCTAAAGCTATCATATCGGTTAGATAGTATTCTTTGACGGCATTATTATTATCAATTAAAGGCAATATTTCTGATAAAAGTTTTGATTTGATCGCATAAACTCCGGCATTGCAAATATTAATTAATCTTTCTTTTTCGTTGGCATCTTTAAATTCTATGATTTTTTCCACTCTATCATTTTCTATCAAGACTCGCCCATAAGTTTTTGCATCCTTAGCGCGAAACACCGCTAAGCTCAAATCAGCATCATTTTGCAATAATTGCTTTAAGCTTTCACTTTCAACTAAAGGCATATCCCCGCAAAGAATTAAAACTTTTTCTTTGTCTGATTTGAAATTTTTTAAAGCACCTGCAGTTCCAGGGTAATTTTTTAAATCCTGTTCTAAAATTTTTGTTTTTGGAAAAGAAGAGAGAATTTCTTTTTCAACAAGCTCTTTTTGATGAGATAAAACCACACTTACATCATCGCTTAGTTCATAGGCTTTTTCTAAAATATGCAAAATCATGCTTTTTTGGCAAAGTTCTTGCAAAACTTTTGGTTTTTGCGATTTCATCCGAGTGCCAAGTCCTGCTGCTAAAATTAAAATTGAATTTTTCATAATCTTTAAAGCCTTTATTTTATGATAAATAATTTTGTTCTATTTTAACATTTTAAAGTTAAGTTTTGGATATTTTAAACAAAAGTTTTAAACTCTTTTTTAGTCATCAAAAGTTAAAATAAAACCTATTTTTAAAATCAATAATCTAAGGTTAGCATTTGAAAAAAATAGTTTTTTTATTGATAATGAGTGCCTGTTTTAGCACTCTTTTTGCAGCACCTGAAGCAACAATTCCTACGGTAAATTTAAGTCTTAGTGCTCCAAATACTCCTAATCAACTTGTTACAACTTTAAATATAGTCATAGTATTAACAATCTTAGTGCTTGCTCCGAGTATAGTTTTTGTTATGACTTCTTTTTTACGCTTGATCGTTGTTTTTTCTTTTTTGCGTCAAGCTATGGGAACGCAAAGTATGCCACCAAATACTATATTAGTAACTCTTGCTTTAATTTTAACCTTTTTCATCATGGAACCTGTGGCTACAAAATCTTATAATCAAGGTATCAAGCCTTACTTAGCGGAAAAAATCGGCTACGAAGAAGCCTTTAATAAAAGCATCAAGCCCTTTAAAGATTTTATGTTAAAAAATACTCGAGAAAAAGATCTGGCTTTATTTTATCGCATACGCCATTTGCCAAATCCTAAAACGATTGATGATGTTTCTTTAACTGTTTTAGTACCTGCATTTATGATTTCTGAACTTAAAACGGCTTTTGAAATAGGCTTTTTAATCTACTTGCCTTTTTTAGTTATAGATATGGTTGTGAGTTCTGTTTTGATGGCTATGGGTATGATGATGCTCCCACCTGTAATGATTTCCCTGCCTTTTAAACTTTTGATCTTTGTTCTTGTTGATGGTTGGAATTTATTGATTCAAAGATTAGTAGAAAGTTTTGTAACGTGATAAAGAAAAGACTAAAAAGTCTTTTCTTATAAACTTAAAAGAAGAATTGCAAATGATTCTTTTTAAAAGTGTCTTTAACATCTTTTAAATATTTTTCTCCAAGCGAGTCAAAAAATCCATCTTTTTTGCTTTTACTTATAAAATCATCCAATTGTTTTTTAAGATCCGTATCGCCTTTTCTTATAGCTATACCCCAAAATTCTGGACTTTTTTGAAAAGGTGCTAAAATGGCTCTTGTAGTGTCTTGATGTTTTTGCCAAGTTCTATAAATAGTCAGTTGATCATAAAAAAATCCATCTGCTTTGCCTTGTATAACTTCCAAAATCGCCGCACTTTCTTTATCGAAAAGATGTATGGTTGCGTTTTTAAGATTTTTACTTGCATATAAATGCCCTGTAGATCCACGTTTTAAAGCTAAAATTTCTCCTTTTTTATCCAAATCTTTTATACTTTTAATCTTTGAGTTAATAGGAGTTAAAATTGCCAAATTAGCCTGTGCATAAGGGATAGTAAAATCCACAACCTTTTTACGTTCATCAGTAATCGTCATAGAAGACATAATAAGATCTATTTTTCCAGTTTTAAGGGCAGGTATCAAACCATCCCAAGCTATATTTTTAACTACAAGTTTATAACCGTGTTCTTTAGCAAATTGATCTAAAAAATCGACACTAATCCCACTTGCTTTTCCGTTTTTATCACTCATTTCAAAAGGTGGATAACCCAACTCCATACCTACAACCAAATCTTTTGCCATCAAATGTAAGGCAAAAAACATTGTTAAAAAACAAACAATTTTTTTCATTATTTCTCCTTAATTAAAATTAAAAATATGTATTAAAATACATAAAATTTTACAAATTTTTATAAAATCTCAAAGCCTTTTCATAATCTTCTTGAGTATCAATCCCCATGCTTTGAGTGCTAATTTTCAGCATTTTGATTTTCTTTCCATTTTCAATCGCCCTTAACTGCTCTAGTTTTTCAGTTTTTTCAAGCATTGAATTTTTTAAAGCACAAAATTCACGCAAAGCTTTTACACTATAAGCATAAATTCCTAAATGCCCTTTAAAATTATCTTGATAATCTTCTCTTTCATAAGGAATTTTTGATCTTGAAAAATATAAGGCAAAATTATCTTTATCGCAAACCACTTTAACTAAATTAGGATCATCGGCTTGTTTTTTATCTATGCTTTTATAGCAACTTGCCATAAAAGCTTCTTTATCTAAGCAAGAATGTGCAAATTCTTTAAATAAAAGCAAATTTTTGCTTTCTATAAAAGGCTCGTCCGCTTGTACATTAATAATAATTTCATCATCCTTTAAAGCAAGTTTTTGACAAGCTTCATTGATTCTATCTGTGCCACTTTCATGCTCTTTACTGGTTAAAACCGCTTTAAAATGATACTTTGTAGCAAGTTCTAAAATTTCTTCATCATCAACCGCTATACAAACCTCATCGACTTCTTGTACTTGTTTAGCAGTCGCTATAAACATAGGAACGCCGCCTATATCACAAAGAATTTTTTTAGGAAAACGCGTTGAGTTTAATCTTGTAGGTATAATAATCATTTTTTCATCCATTCTAAAATTTCATTTTCAATTTCTTCGCTTTTATATACTCTTTTATCTTGCAAATTTAAATCAAAAAGTTTAGAAATTTCTTCCTTTACTTCTAGATTAAAATTTTTAGCTAAAAGTTTAAAATCTTCTTTTTCATCTTTACAATCTCTATCAAAAATCGCTTTAACCATACTCGGAGTAAATTTTGTCCATTCAGCTGTTGAAGTGATAATGCTTGGTTTTGAAGTATCTAGCATTTTAAAGCAAGTTGCGGTGTGTGGATCGATTAAAGTTTTACTTTCTTTGATAAATCTCATACACTCACTATCTTCACAAAAATCAGCTTCAAAATCTTCTTGCAAACTTTGCAATTCTTTTTGATCAAGAATAAAATAATTTTGATTTTTAAGCGAATTCATTAGCTCATTGGTTCTTAAATCGCCCAATTTATCAAAAAGCAGTCTTTCTATATTGGAAGAAATAAGAATATCCATAGCTGGAGATATAGTTTTTTTAAGAATTTTACCCCGCAAATCATAAATGCCTTTATTGAAAAATTCACTTAAAATATTGTTTGCATTGGATGCGATTTTTATTTTTGCAATTTTAGCACCCATTTTTTTCGCATAATAAGCCCCTAAAGCATTTCCAAAATTTCCACTAGGAACGATAATTTCAATCTTTTCTTTAAATTCATTCCATAATTTTAAACTCGCATAATAATGATAGATTATTTGAAACAAAATGCGTCCAAAATTGACAGAATTTGCAGCACAAAGCTCGTAATCTTGCATTTTTAATTTTTCTCTAAACTCTGCTTTTGCCAATAGATTTTTTAAAATACGTTGCGTATCATCAAAATTACCTTCAATGGCCAAAACTTTTAAATTATTTTTATCCAAAGCTCTCATTTGAAGTTCTTGTAAAGAACTTGTTCCACCATTTGGATACATACAAACAACTTTAATATTTTCTAAATTTTCAAAGCTTTTAAGCGTAGCTGGGCCTGTATCTCCACTTGTGGCACACATGATTAGAATTTTTTTATCTTTTGAAAATTCATTTAAAAGCACTCCAAAAGGTTGCAAAGCCATATCTTTAAAAGCTCTTGTAGGTCCATGCCAAAGCTCGTTAATATAAACCCTATCTTCGATTTTTTTTAAATTGATTGCAAAACCATGATCAAATTTTTCATAGCTTTTTAGGGCTTTTTTAAATAATTCTTCATAGCCAAATTCAAAGCTTTCTATCAATTTTAAAGCAAAATTATTATAAGAAAGTTCGCTGTATTTTTCCCCATCAAAATAAGGTAAATTTAAAGGTGAGTAAAGCCCACCTTGTGGCGCATTTGGATTAATCAATGCTTCTTTAAAATCTGCTTTATTGTTAATATTTCTACTTTCAACTAAAATCAATCAAAACTCCTTACATATTGATGCAATTTCTCTTTAAAATTTTCTTTTAATTCTATATTTAATTCTATAATTTGACACTTAAAACCAAAATCTTTCACTTTAACATAATCCTTAAAAGTAAGCATTAGAGTATCACAATTATGCTTTTTAAGTAATTTTTCAAGCTCATCTTTTTTGAATTCATAATGATCTTTAAAAAAATAACAAGCCCTAGCCTTTATAAAATGCTCATAAAGTCTAAAAGGTTTCGCAATAGCCGTAACCAATATAGCCTTAGGATTTTCTTTGGTATAAGAATAACGGATAAAATCCCTATTTTCAAGTGCTATAAAATCAGCTTTTTTGCTATAAAATTTTGGCAAACGATACGCCCCGCTAGGTAAAGTAAAATTAAAATAAGGCTTTACTTCGCTCTCTAATAAAATATCGAATTTTTGAATATAAAATTTAGAAAAAGCATCATCTAATAAAACTATCTTAGCGCCCAAATCAAAAGCTTTTTTGATTCCTTCTGCCCTATTTTCACTGACAATTACGCCTGAAATTTTATCCTCAAAGGCATATTCCATCGCTTCATCGCCGCTTTGTGTAACATCGGATAAAATTTCATGATTGTGCTTAATAACAAGCAAACCTTTACTTTTTCTTTTATAGCCTCTAAGTACGATAAAAACACCTTCAAATTCCCTTGCTATTGCCTTACAAAGGGGTGTTTTTCCATTGCCTCCAAAACTTAAATTTCCAACACTAATCACAGGCTTTTTAAAATCTATTTTTTTAAAAAACCAAGTATTTATGATGGCTAATAATGTATAAATAAAACTCAAAGGTAACAACGCATACGCTAAACATTTTTGAAAAAAACTAGGTTTGAAAAAATAATGATCTAGCCAAAGTTGATATTTTTTATCTTCACTCACTTAAATTCCATTAAATTTGCGATTTTAGGCATAGATCTTTTAAAGGCATTGTTTTTAATACGCGTCTTTAGCATTTTGAGTAAATTTTCATCTAATTTATCTATAGTTTGTTTATCATCATTTTCTATAGCTTTTAAACCTAAATCTATTTGTTCATAGGTAAAACCTAATTCCTTTTCATCGCTTTGATTTTCCCAAAGATCTGCACTCGGGCTTTTTTTAATAAAGTTTTCATGCAAATTTAAAAATTTAGCCATTTCATACACTTGCGTTTTATAAAGATCACCTATAGGATTAAAAGCACAAGCTAGATCCCCATAAATTGTTCCATAGCCCAAAAGTAACTCGCTTTTATTGGAAGTGCCAATTACAAGGGCATTTTTAAGTGCAGAATAATCATAAAGCAAACTCATTCTAATACGCGCTGCATAATTTCCTATGCGAATTTTATCTATATTTTGACTTTGCTCGATAAAAGCATTAAGAATCGTTTCAATAGGAATGATTTTATGTTCTATATTTAAATCATGACAAAGCATTAAAGCATCATTTAAATGATCTTTATTAGAATACTGAGTGGGCATTAAAAGTGCAAAAACATTTTTATCTAAAGCTTTTTTGCAAAGCGTAGCCACTAAAGCAGAATCAATCCCTCCGCTAAGCCCTAAAATAACATTATCTTTGCCACTTTTTAAAAGCTCTTCTTTTATAAAAACACACAAATTTTCTAAAATTTGTTCGCAATTCATAACTTACCTTTACAATAATTCGCTAATATAATTATATATAAAAATTCAAAAAAAAGGCTAAAAAATGCAAATTACTCAACAAGCTTGTGGTCCTTATATGACCAATTGTTATATTCTATCAACACAAAAAGGCGAGATCATCATAGATCCAGGTTTTGAAGCTTTAAAATTCATCAAAGAGCATGTTAAAAATCCTTTGGCTATTTTAAACACTCACGGGCATTGTGATCATGTTTGGGATAATGCAAAAGTCAAAAGAGAATATAACATCCCTATTTACATACACAAAAATGATGAATTTATGTTAGATGATCCTATGGATAGAGGATTTGAACCAAGCAAAGCGGATTTTTTAGTCGAGGATGAAAATATTCTTAATATTTGTGGAACTGATTTTAAATTCCATTTTTTACCTGGACATACCCCAGGATGTACCATGATAGAAGTTGTAGGACAAAATTTAATGTTTAGCGGAGACTTTTTATTTTATAGAAGTATAGGAAGATGGGATTTTCCTTTTTCTGATCCAAAACTTATGAAAGAAAGTTTGCAAAGAGTATTAGCTTATGAAAATGATTATAGACTTTTACCTGGACATGGAAAAGAAACAACGCTAAAGAATGAACAAGTACATATTCCTTCTTGGTTAAGATATTTCTAGGAATAAATTTTGGATAACTTAGATCTGTTTTTAGTTTATTTTTTTATATTTTTAAACATTTTTGCCCTACTGGGTTTGTTTTTTGGAAAAGGCAAAAAAAATCAATTCAATGAAAAAAAATTTTCTAGAATTTGTCCTTGTAGAAAAATGGCTGAAAATGGCTCTTTAAGCACAATTTGTATTTATTGTGCTGTAGGTGGGCTTTTTTATAG
Source organism: Campylobacter sp. B0100352/1 (assembly GCF_020135855.1). Classification (NCBI taxonomy): domain Bacteria; kingdom Pseudomonadati; phylum Campylobacterota; class Epsilonproteobacteria; order Campylobacterales; family Campylobacteraceae; genus Campylobacter; species Campylobacter sp. B0100352/1. Next base: position 57,054 of record NZ_JACHTP010000008.1, on the reverse strand, counting down.
CGTTCTTTCTATAGGGTTTATAGGATTTGGAAACTGGGCGTTAGATCTTATCTTAGCCCTTTCTATTTCGATGGCATTTTTAGGCTGGAAATTAAAAATCGATTAAGCATATGCTAAATTTTGCTCCGTCGTTTTCATTACTTGCTAATAAACTGCCTTTGAAATTTTTCTCAATAATCACCTTACTCATATACAAACCTATACCTGTTCCTATATTGGCATGTTTGCTGCTGATATAGGGTTCAAAAATTTTTTCTATAGGTGATATAGTAATACCTTGCGCATTATCACAAATTTCAATGATGATATTTCGTCCTTTTTTAAAAGCTACTATTTTTATATAAGGATTTTCTATCTTTCTTTCTATAAAAATGTCTTTGGCATTGCAAAGTATATTTAAAACTGCTTGGCAAAATTGAGTTTCAAAACCATAAAATTGGATCTTTTTTTCAAAATTTTCTTCTATTTTTATAAAATTAAAAGAACTTTCTAGCAACTTTAAAGTTTTACTCAAAGCTTGATCTATGTAAAAATAATTTTTAGAAACATTAGGCTTGAAAAAATTTCTAAAATCATCTATAGTTTTTGACATATAAGAGATCAGATCCTCGGCATTCTTTTCAAGTCTTTTAAAATTTTGATAATCTATTTTTTCAAATTCTAACATAAGGCTTATGTGTGTTAAAATGGTATTTAGTTCGGTTAGAGGTTGTCTCCATTGATGCGCGATATTTCCTATCATTTCACCCATACTAGCCAAACGACCTTGATGCATTAAAATTCTTTCTTGTTCTCTTCTTTTTTGAAGTTCTAGCTGAATTTTTTGCTCTAAATTTGCATTTAAATTTTTTAAAGAATTTTCACTAAGCTCAAGCCTTTTAATAAGCACTTTAAAACCATAATGTAAAATAATAAAAACAACACAAAATAAAACTAAAGATAATAATAAAGCCTCATAGAAAGATTTTGTAATAATCTCTTCTTGTTTTGTGATGTCTTGATAAAAAACCATTTTTGCTTCATCGGTTAAATTGAAAGAATGTATGATAAAAAATTTACCATCCTTTTTGATCGTATCTTTATTTTTATAATTTTTATCAAAAATAATCCTGCCTTTTAATTTCGAAAAAGCTTCTATCTCCTTTAAAAAATATTCAGCTCCAAAACAAAATTCAATCCAAGCTAATAATTTACCATTTTCATAAAAAGGGGTTAAGATATGGTAGGTTAATCTGTTTTTATCAAGAAAAAAATATTCGCTTTGGTTTAAATTTAAAGACAGGCTTTCTTCGCCTAAATAGGTTAAAAGTTTTCCTTGATGATCAAAAAATTTCATACTGATTAAATAAGGATTTTCTTCTTTTAAAACTTGAAATCTTACTAGGGTTAATTTGTTGATTTTTTCTATATCTTGTTTTTTGATATAGATTTTTATATTATCAGATTCAACATTTGCCTTTGCCCTACTCATGTAAAATTCTTTAGTGCGTTTTAGGGTTGTATTGTAAATATTTTCAATTTCATTTCTAAAATCTTCTTTGGAAAGATTGATTAAATTTCTAATATCAAATTGCCTTAAAAGACTAAAAACCAAACAAGTTAAAATAAATAAAGCTATAACCAAAATCATCGTTTTGGTTTTGGTTGAAAAATTTAAAGACAAACGCATTGATAACCAAAACCAAAAACATTTTCTATGATTTTATAAGGAATTTTCTTGCGTAATTGTTTAACAATTGCCTTTAAGGCTTCTTTGTGATCATTAACATCATTGTAAAGCTTGATTTCGAGTTCGTCAAAACTTACCGCCCTGTTTTTATTTCTTAAAAGATATTCAAACACTTGTTTTTCTTTTTTTGTTAAAGTAAAGACATTTTGATGGTGAAAAATCTTTGATGTATTGGGCTCATAAAAAACATCTTCTTGTAATTTTATTCTATAATTATCTGTATATTCATACATCCACTGGGCTATATGCTTAAGCGTATTAATAAATTCGTCCCGACTAAAAGGCTTGATTAAAAATTTACAAATATGAAGTTCTATTGCCTTTAAAAAATATTCTTGCTCACTATAAGCACTTACAATTACAATAGGAATTTTCTTGTGTAAATCTTTTATTTTTTTAAGCACTTCAAGACCATCAAATTTAGGTATGCAAATATCCATAAAAATAACATCAGGATTTTTTTCAAAAAATAAATTTAATGCCTCTTCTCCATCTTTTGCTTCATAAATTTCTTTAAAGAAAAAGGATAAATTAGCACTCAATGATTTTCTAACGCCTTCTTCATCCTCGACATTTAAAACAGTTAAATTGCTAAATAAATTCAAAATTTCTTGCATGCGTTATTATAAATTATTTTATTTTAAATTTTTCATTAATTTTATAAATATTTAAAAAATATAAATAAATTAATAATACATTTAAAAAATATCCCTATTTTTTCCCTATTTTTTTCTAAAATAATCCCATTTAAAATCATTAAGGAAAATTTATGAACAAAAGACGTTTTTTTCTTAAGCAAGGTGCTGCTAGTATAGCCTTACTTTCTAGTGGCAAGGCTTTTAGCTTAAAAAATCCTAGTAGAAATGCTAAAAATCCAGAGGCTTTAGGTCAAAAAGATAAAAAATTTGCAATGCTAATTGATCTTAGAAAATGTGTGGGGTGCCATGCTTGTACTGCAAATTGCAAGGTTGAAAATCAAGTTCCTAAAGATCAATTTAGAACCAATGTTGCTGAATTTGAAATAGGAACTTTTCCTAATATTAGAAAGGCTTTTTTACCGCAACTTTGCAATCATTGCAAAAATCCACCTTGTGTAAGCGTTTGTCCAACGGGTGCAACCTTTAAAAGATTAGATGGTATTGTTGTTGTAGATAATCAAACATGCTGGGGGTGCGGATACTGTGTTAATGCTTGTCCTTATGATAAAAGATTTATCAATTCTCAAACTAAGGTGGTAGATAAATGTACCTTTTGCGCACATAGGCTTGATGCAGGGTTACTTCCAGCTTGCGTTGAAACTTGCGTTGGAGGCGCAAGAATCATAGGAAATTTAAACGATAAAAATTCTTTAATCTATCAACTTTTAAGCCAATTTCCAAATTTTGTTTTAAAACAAAAAAGCGGAACCAAACCTCAAGTTTTTTACATAGGTTTAAATGGAGAATTACTAGACAATGTTGTCTCAATGGATGATTTAGACGATGCATTAAAATCAAAAAATGAAAAATTATTATGGCAAAGCGAAGGAGTTTGATATGGATTTAAGCGTTATTCACTCATTAGTCAGTATAACCCCTGAAAGGCCTTGGGGTTTAAATATAGCCAATTATTTATTTTTAACAGGAATTTCAGCGGCTAATTTTATTTTTGCTAATCTTTATTTTATCTTTAAACAAGAAAAATTAAAAAATATAGCCTTCTTAGCCCTTATAATTTCTTTTATTTTTTTAATGGTGGCACCCTTAAATTTGATCGATGATCTAAGCCAACCTGGAAGAATGATTAATGTCTTTTTATACGGATGGGAAAATTTCTTCACTAGTCCTATGAAATGGGGAGTTTTACTGTTAATTTTTTTCTTCGTTGTTGTATTTTTTGAACTCTATTTAGCCTATCAAGTGCTTTTTAAAAATCAATCTAAAAAGCAAAAAATGCTTTTTTATTTTGGAATTTTAGGACTTATTTTAGCTTTTGGGATCGAATTTTATACTGCGTATTTGATTGCGATTTTAAGCTCATTTGTGTTTTTACACACTCCTTTAATGCCGCTTTTGTTCTTAGCGTCTGCTTTTGTAAGCGGAATAGGAATGTTAATACTTATAACACAATTTCATCTTAAATTTTTCACTGATGAAAAATTAAACACTTCTTTATTTTCAACCTTGGCAAAATTTTTAGCCTTTTTTGCTATGCTTGATATTGTTTTAAGAATTTTTTGGTTTAGCTTTTTGCTAGTCTTTAATACAGATGATAGATTTGTAGCTCAAATTTTCTTCCAAAAAGAAGGATTTTTTATCGTTTTCATAGATATGGGACTTTGCCTTCTTTTGCCTTTAATCATAGGTTTTTCAAAATTAAACCAAAAACTACCTTTTGTGATTTTAGCAGGATGTTTAGGCGTGCTTGGAAGTTTAATGTTTAGATATACCCTAGTGATCAAAGGTCAATCTTTTCCAAAAACCACACCTTCTTTTTTAGAATATCACATAGATTTTTCAAATCTTATAGGCATAATTTGCAATTATGGACTTTTAATCGCACTTTTTTGCCTTGCTTTAGCATTTTTTAATAAAAATATATTGATAAAAGGAAAATAAAACAATGAAAAGAAGAAAATTTTTAATCGGATCAGGATTAAGCATTGGTGCAATTTCAGCACTTGGATATTCCGATACTTTAAAACATGCATTGACTTTTTCAGATAAAGGGAGTAAAGCAAAAAATACTATCTATGCAAACGCACAAGAATGCGAAGTATCTTTAGATAAAAATGGAATTAAATTTAATGATAAATTTAGCATCATGCCAAGTGTTTGCAATGGTTGCGTAACCTTTTGTTCTGTACGTGCTAAAATCGATAAAAAAAGCCAAAAAGTACTTAGAGTAAGTGGAAATCCTTATAGTTTGCTTTCAAGCGATCCTTATCTTGATATGAATACACCTTTAAAAGAAAGTTTTATCGCCTTATCAAATCATAATGAAAATGGCTTAAATATGCGTTCTACGTGTTGCGTTAGGGGTAATTTTATCCATCATAAACTTGATGATGAATTTAGGATCACAAAGCCTTTAAAAAGAGCAGGAAAACGTGGGGAAAATAAATGGAAAAGTATCAGCATTGAAGAATTGATCTCTGAAATTGTAAATGGCGGGGATTTATTTAACGAAGGACATATTGAAGGGCTTAAAACATTTTGTGATACAAAAACTTTAATCGATGAAAAAAATCCAGATTATGGTTCTTTGGCAAATAAATTATGTATTTTAGGCACGGGAGATGAAGGAAGGCAAAATTTTATCACCCACAGATTTGCTCAAAGTTTTGGAACGATAAATTATTTAGGACATACTGCAATCTGTGGTCTTTCTATGCGTGCGGGTGAGGCTGCTTATTTGAATGATTTTCAAAAATATCCCCATTTAAAACCTGATTTTGAACACTGTAAATTTCTTCTTAATATAGCAACCGCACCCGCACAAGCTGGAAATCCTTTTAAAAGACAAGCGCATTTACTCGCAAAAGCTAGAAGTGAAGGAGAAATGAAATACGTCACTATAACTCCAAATTTAACCAACGCCGATACTTTTGCAGTGGAAAATAAATCAAGATGGATACCCATAAAACCAGGGAGCGATCTTGCTTTTGTCATGGGGATGTTAAGAGTGATCATAGAAAATAAACTTTATAATCTTTCTTATTTACAAATTCCAAGTTTAAAATCTCAAATCGCTCTTAATGATGTTAGTTTTACTAACGCAACCCATCTTGTCTTGCAAGATGAAGCACACTATGGCACTTTTTTAAGAGATGAAAATGATCAAATTTTAGTTCTTGAAAATGGCATTCTTAAAAATGCTGATGAAGTTAAACAAGCCGATCTTGAATTTAGCGGAAGTGTAGAATACAAAGGTCAAATGTATCAAGTAAAAACTAGCTTTGAAATTTTAAAAGAAAATGTTTTTGAGTATAGCTTGGAAGAATATGCACAAAAATGTGAAATTGAAGCAAATATTATCGTTGATTTAGCAAAAAAATTCACTTCGTATGGCAGAGCTGTGGCGACTGATTGCCATGGAGGAACCATGCATACAACAGGATTTTATACCACTTATGCGATCATGATGTTAGGAAGTATGGTGGGAAATTTAAACCATAAAGGAGGTATGAGTATAGGAGGTGGAAAATTCAATAGTTTTAATGGAAAAATGTATAATCTTTTAGCCTACGAAGGTAAAAAGAAAGCTTATGGAACAAGGATAGATCGTGCAAGAAAAGCCTATGAAACAAGTACAGAATTTCAAGAAAAAATCAAAAATAATCAAAATCCATATCCTGCCAAAGATCAATGGTATCCACTAAGCAATGCTTTAGAAAATGAAGTTTTAACAAGCAGTGCTAATGCTTATCCATATAAACTTGGCGCCTTAATAACTTGGGGAACTAGTCTCGTTTATGGGCAAAATTTAAATTCAAAAACTATTGAACTTTTAAAAGATCCTAAAAAATCAATTCCATTATTTATAGCCATAGATCCTTTTATCAATGAAACAAGTTTATATGCTGATTATATTGTTCCTGATAGTGTGCTTTTTGAAACTTGGGGAGTGTTGTCTCCTTGGGCTGGATATACCACAAAAACAACCCATTTAAGATTTCCTATTATCCAAAGTCCAAATGAAAAATTTAAAAACGGCCAAAGTATATGCATGGATAGTTTTTTAATTGAACTCGGAAAAGCTTTAAATTTATCTTCTTTTGGAAAAGATGCCATTAAAGATAAAGATGGAAATTATTATCCTTTAGATAAGCCTGAAGATTTTTATTTAAGAGCTTTTTTAAACGTTGCATTAGATACTCAAAATCCTGTAAATGATATCAGTGATGAAGAGTTTAAAATAAGCGGTTTGCAAAAATATGAGAAAATCTTAAAAGAAATTTGCAAAGAGCACTGGAGAAAAGTAGCTTTCATAATGAGTCGCGGAGGAAGATTTTCGAGTAAAGAAAGTGCTTATAAAGATAATGCTTTAAGCAATTCTTATAAAAAAGCTATTGCAATTTATAATGAAAAACTAGCAACAACCAAAAATGCACTCAGCGGAGAAAGACACAGTGGAACTATAAAATATTATGATGCAAGATACGCCAATGGAGAAAAAATTATCAAAAAAGAAGGTTTTGATCTTTTAGCATTTAATTATAAATCCAATGTTTTTTCTTCTTATTCTGCTACTCTTGAGTCCTTAAAAGAGATCAAATATAGCACCTATATAGATATTAATTCACAAAGTGCAAAAAAATACAATATCAAAAATGGCGATAAAGTAAAATTAAGCACCTATGAAACCTCAATTATAGGTTATGCAAGAGTTAAAGAAGGCATTCATCCATGTGCAATTGGCTTAGAACACGGAGGCGGAAGGGATGCAGAAGGAGCACGAGATCTTAACATAGATGGAAAAACACTTAAGGCAAAAATCAGACGAAAAACTGGAATTGCTTATAGTCAATTAGGCTTAAGAGATATTACAAGACCAAATAGTCCTAATTTAGGCGATTTTGTCATAGGATCTAATGCAAGACAAGCATTTATGGTAAAAATAGAAAAGATTTAACCTGTATCATCTTGAATATTCAAGATGATAAATTTCATTTAAACGTAGTTCCACCATCCACGATGAAAGTATGTCCGGTTACCCAACTTGCTTTTGAAGAGCAAAGAAAAAGACAAGCGCCAGCTAAATCTTCAGGCTGCCCCATACGATTAAGCGGACTTAAATCAATAGTAGCTTGTTTAACTTCCTCATAATTTGTAAAAGCCCTTAAAGCATCCGTTTCAATAGGGCCACCACTGACAACATTCACACGGATATTTTTTTCTCCAAGTTCAGTGGCTGCATATCTTGCCATAGCTTCTACTGCTGCTTTTGCTGTTCCATGACCTGCATAATTTTCTATATAAACTAAATTTCCAGTAGAAGAAATAGAAATAATACTTCCTCCCCCTACTTTTTCCATTCTCTTAGCCGCCTCTTGGGCACCAACGACAAAAGCATTAACTGTTGCAGTAAAGATATTATTAATTCCTTTAGGTTTTAATTTCATAAATTTAGTATATCCGCCAACTACCGCACGACCTGAAATGATCGCATTTGAAATGAAATAATCTATGCGATCAAAATCTTGATCAATTTTTTCAAAAAGTTCTTTATAAGTTTCTGGTTCTAAAATATTAAATTCATAAGCTTTTGCTTTAATTTTATAGTTTATTTCTAAATCTTTTATCATCTCTTCTGCGATTTGTGCATTAGAATTATATGTAAAAGCTACATTGACACCCGCTTTAGCAAATTCATACACAATAGCTTTACCAATTCCACGCGTTCCACCGCTAATCACTAAAGTTTTTCCTTGAAATTCTTGATTCATTAAAATCCTTTAATATTATATTGCTTCATCACTTCTTGTATTTTAGCATAGTTTTCTTTACTAGGAGGACAAAGTGGGAGTCTAAATTCTAAATTTTCTATCAATCCAGCTATATGCATCGCTGTTTTTATAGGGATTGGATTGCTTTCGCAAAATAAAATTTTATTAATATTATAAAGTTCATCATTGATTTGTTTTGCTTCTTTGTAATTTTCTTCCAAAGCCCTATGCGTTAGCATACTGATTCTATCGGGTAATAAATTTGAAGTTACCGAAATCACCCCCTTTCCACCGTTTGAAAGTATAGGATAATTAATCGCATCTTCACCGCTGATTAAAACCATCTTAGGTTCATGTGCAAGCAAATCCACGCACTTATCGATACTTCCACTTGCTTCTTTAATCCCATAAATATTTTCACAAGTTCTAAAAAGCTCAATAGCAGTTTCTGTAGCAATATCACAACCTGTTCGTCCTGGAACATTATATAAAAGAATAGGAATATCCACACTCATTGCAATTGCTTTATAATGTTCATAAAGTCCTTTTTGGGTTGGTTTATTATAATACGGAGCCACGCTTAAAATACCATCAGCTCCACAATCTCTTGCAAATTGTGCCAAATCGACAGCTTCATGTGTCGCATTACTTCCAGCTCCTGCTAAAACTTTAACTTTTGTATTTTTACAAACTTCTACTGCAATTTCAATGCAAGCCTTATGTTCATCATGGGTCAAAGTCGCACTTTCTCCAGTCGTACCAACGGGCACTATGGCATCAATTCCATTATCAATTTGTCTTTGAATAAGTTTTGCATAGCATTGCTCATCGATTTTATTATTTTTAAATGGGGTAACAAGTGCTGTCATCGCCCCAATGATGACATTTTTATCCATTTTAATCCTTTCTTAAAATCAAAGTTGTGGAATTTTCTTCATCAAAATATTTTTTAGCACATTTTTGCAAATCCAATAAAGTCAATTTTTCTATTTTTTCTTCATAATTTAATAAAGGTTTTAAATCCCCTCTTGCCAAATAAGAACCATAAATATTAGAAACCGCACTTGCTGCATCAAGTGAAAAAATAAAATCACTTTTTATATTATTTTTAACTTTTTGTAAATCTTTTTCTGTAAATTTTCCTTTTTTGATTTGCTCTAAAATTTTCCAAAGTTCCTTTTCAACCTCTTCAGCTTTAATCCCTACATTACAATTGCAAATAAAAATAAATAAATTTTCATCAATGCAATCATTAGCAAAGGCGTAAAAATCATTGATTAAATGAAGTTTATCTATTAAAATTTCATTCATAATGGAGCTTTTTCCACTTCCTAAGAGTTCTGATAAAGCATTTAAGGCTGGAATATCTTTGTGTTTAAAATTTGGAATTTTAAATGCTACAGCAAGAATTTGAGTTTGAGTTTCTTTTTTGATAATAATTCTTTTTGCACCATCTTGCTTAGGTTCTTGTGTGTGAATTTTTGGGATAGTTTTTGTATTTTTAATGTTTTCAAAATGCTTTTTAGAAAGATCAAAAACTTCTTGATGCTCTATATCTCCGCTAACAAGTAAAATAGCATTTTTAGGTTGATAATATATACTATGAAAATCTCTAATATCTTCAATAGTCCAATTTTCTATATCTTTGTAAAATCCTATCGGAGTCCAGTGATAAGGGTGATACATAAAAGCATGATTAAAAAGTCTAAAATACAAATATCCTAAAGGATTATTATCCGTTCTCCATCTACGCTCTTCTAAAACAACATTTCTTTCAGGCTGAAATTCTTCATCTTTTAAATTTAAATTAGCCATTAATTCAGCAAAAAGCCCTAAAGCTTTATCTAAATTTTTTTTAGCGCATTTTATATAATAATGTGTATAATCAAAGCCTGTGCTTGCATTATCCAAACCTCCAAAGCTTTTAACGATTTCATCAAATTCACCGGCTTTAAGGTTTTTTGTACTTTTAAAATTCAAATGTTCAAGCATATGGGCAATTCCACTTTTACCCATGATCTCATTTCTTGACCCCACTTTATAAAAGATATCAACGCTGATCACATCGCTATTTTTATTTACAGGAAGGGCATAAACTTCAAGTTTATTTTTTAAACGAATTTTTTCAAAAGCAATCATTTAAGATTAGCCCCCACGGCTTCACTAATATGCATAAAACCATCTTGCCTTAATAAAGAAATTAATTCTTGATTGATATTTTTTACTATACTTGGCCCTTTAAAGATTAAAGAGGTATAAATTTGAATTAAATTGGCTCCATTTTTTATACGTTCATACGCTTCTTTTCCGCTATCAATACCCCCACAAGAAATTAAAAGAGTATGAGAAAAAAGCTCTTTAGCCAATTCTTTAAAGAAAAGACCATTTTTCTTTTGGATAAGCTTTCCACTGATACCACCAAAGGTTCTTCCATTATCAATCAAAGAGTAATCTGTACTTGTATTAGCAATTATAAAACCATCTGCACCTTTTTCTATTGCTTGTTGGCAAAGTGCTATAGCCATAGAAACATCTAAATCAGGTGCTATTTTTATAAAGATAGGCTTTGGAGTGATTTTTTTTGCTTCTGTTAATAAATCATTTAAAAATTGATCATTTTGTAAATCCCTTAAATTTTTAGTATTTGGAGATGAAATATTAATAGCAAAATAATCACACAAATCTTTAAATTCTCTCAATAAAATAAAATAATCTTCCAAAGCATTTTGACTGTCTTTGTTTTTACCTATATTTGCACCCAAAGGTAAAGCAAAAGGATAAACTTTTGAAACATGCGATCGAACTTCATATGATCCTTTATTGTTAAAACCCATAGCATTTTGTATGCTTTCTTGTTTTACTAAGCGAAATACTCTTGGCTTCTCGTTTCCCTCTTGAGGTCTAGGAGTGAAAGTTCCATACTCTAAAAAGCCAAAGCCTAATGCACTTAAAGGCTTAATCATGGTTCCATTTTTATCAAAACCACCTGCTATGCCTACTGGAGAATTAAAATCAAGTCCTAATAAATTTTGTTTCAAGCTTGCATCATTTACAACAAATTTCTTAGCCATTAAGCCCAATGCAGCTGGAAAAATAGCATTGAGTCCTCTTAAAGAATGCTCCACTAAATAATGAGCTGATTCTGGTTGAAGTTTAAAAAGCAAAGGCTTTATTTGTTCATACATTGTTTTTCCTTGAAATAAAAAATAATATAAAATTTTAACAAAATTAAAATAAAGTCAAGCTTTCATTTCTTTTTCTTTATTTTTGAATTTACGATAAAGTTCACAGGTTCTCAAAAGCTCTTCATCTTTTCCGATGGCTAAAACTTGCCCTTTGTCAATAACAACGATTTTATCTGCATTTTCAACCGTACTTAATCGATGTGCGATCATTAAGATCAATCTTTCTTTTTTTAGATTTTCTATGGTTTTCATTATAGCCTTTTCGCTTTCATTATCTAGTGCTGAAGTTGCCTCATCAAAAATCAATAAATCTGGATTTTTATACAAAGCTCTAGCGATAGCGATACGTTGCTTTTGCCCTCCACTTAAATTTTTTCCATGCTCTTTTATTTCAGCATAAATTCCGCCCATTGATTCTACAAATTCGTAAGCATTAGCAAGCTTTAAAGCTTCAATCACTCTTTCTTCATCTAAATCTTCACTATAAGCTACATTTTCAGCAAAGCTATCATTAAAAAGATAAATATTTTGAGTCACAAGCCCTATTTTATCTCTTAAACTTTCAATGTTAAAATGGTGGATATCTACATCATTAAATAAAATTTCACCCTTATTTTTTTCATAAAAATACATCAAAAGATTAATAATAGAAGATTTTCCACCGCCACTCATACCTACAAGTGCTAGTGTTTCTCCTTTGCTGAATTCAAAATCAATTCCATTTAAAACCTTTTTAGAAGAATTATCATAAGCAAATTCCACTTTTTTAAATTGAATATTTTTTATACTTTTTAATTCTTTATCTCCACCTTTAATTTCAGGCTCTAAATCCAACAAATAAAAAGTTCTTTCGCTTGCCGCTATAGCTCCTTGAAGACCTCCATATAAATTTGAAAGTCTTTTTATAGGCGTATAAGACCAAAAAAGCGCCGAAATAAAAGCAAAAAAGCTTCCAACGGTTACATTTCCTTTAATTGCTTCGTGCCCACCAACTATAATCATAACCGCAACTCCGATAGAACCTATAACTTCCATCATCGGACTTGTTAAAGCATTAATTCTTGTGCTTTTTAAAATAATTTTACAAAAAGACTTATTTTCTTGATCAAATTTTTGCCTTTCCTTTTCTTGCGCATTATTGGCTTTAACTAATTCTATATTTGAAAAGATTTCTCCTAAACGAGATAAAAGATCAGAATTTTTTTCTTGGATATTTCTTGCATAAAGCTTGAGTTTTTTAACAAGATAAAATAAAGGAATAATAGTAATTGGAAAAATGATTAAAGCAAAAAAAGCCAATCTTGGACTTTGAGACACAGCCACACCTAAAAGTCCTATAGCTGTAATTAGTTGAGTTAAAAAATCTGGAATGACACTAGAAACTACATTTTGTAAAGCACCTATGTCGTTAGTGCAGCGGCTTATAAGCTCTCCACTTCTGTGCCGTTTAAAAAAATCCATATCCAAACGCAAGATATTTTTTAAAACCTTAGAACGCAAAATCCTTAATATATCTGTGCCAATATAAGAGATATAATAAGTTTGCAAATAAGAACCCGCATTTTTAAGAAAATAAATCAAAAAAAATAAAAAAGGAGCAAAATAAAGCATTGTTTCTTTTTTATCTATAAAAATTTGATCCAAAATAGGCTTTATCATATAAGCACTCGCTGAAGTTCCACCACTTGCTAGAAGCATACCTATTCCGACAATAACAAATTGCTTCCAATACTGCTTATAAAAAGGTTTAAAGCGAATTAAAACTTCTTTTAAATTCATTTCTTTATACATTTTCATACTCCCAAATTGTTCCGCTTGGCGTATCTTGTAAAAAGATACCCTCTTTAGCTAAATTTTCTCTTATTTCATCAGCCTTTTTAAATTTTTTTTCTTTTTTTGCTTCATTTCTTTTTAAAATTTCATTTTCAATGAAAGCTTTTTTATCCTCGCTCACACCCCATTGAAAATACTCTTTTGCATCCATAAAGCCAAAACCAAAAATTTTAGCTAACTCATCTAAAGAATCTTTAATATCTTGTTTTAAAGTTTTATTTTTTTTATCTAATTCTAAATTAGCATTATTGATAAAATCATCCAAACAAGCTAAAGCTTTAGAGATATTTAGATCATCATTTAAAATTCCTAAAATTTTTTGTGCAATGTCGCTTTGAAATGTTGTATTTTGCGTCATATCAAAGTCTAAAATATTATCCATATCCAGTCTCTTTTTGAGACGATAAAATTTATCAAGACGTTTTTTAGCAGCATGCAAATCTTCCAAAGAATAATTAAAATGCGCCCTATAATGTGAATTTAAAAGATAAAATCTCAATGCCTCGCCCATAAAATCTTTAAGTGCATCTTTTAAAAAAAAGCTATTGTTAAGACTTTTGCTCATTTTTTCACCATTGATTTTGACAAAACCATTATGAAGCCAAATTTTAGCCAAAGATCTTTCACAGCCACAACGACATTGTGCGGATTCATTTTCATGATGTGGAAAAAGCAGATCAATTCCACCCGCATGAATATCAAGTGTGTCCTTAAAAATAGAATCAATCATAGCTACACATTCTGTGTGCCAACCTGGGCGGCCTTTGCCAAATTTACTTTCATAAAAATTTTCATCAAATTTCCAAAGTACAAAATCGCTTTCATTTTTTTTCTTAACGTCACTATCAAGACGAGAAATATTTTCATCTAAGCCTCGCTTAGAAAGACTTAAATAATCTTTATCTTTGCTTGTATCAAAATATAAACCATCCTCCAAAGCATAAACAAAACCTTTTTCTTTTAATCTTGAAATCAAATCAATCATTTCCCCGATAAAATGGGTTGCCCTAGGTTTTAAATTAGGATCTAAGACGTTTAATTTTTTCATATCCTCTTCATAGCTTTGTATATAAAATTCTGTTAATTCCTCGATGTTTTTTCCGCTTTCAGATATTTTTTTTAAAATTTTATCATCAATGTCTGTATAATTTCGAACAAAATTGACTTCACAGCCTTGAGCGATTAAAGCCCTACGTAATAAATCAAAACAAACACTACTTCTAGCATGTCCTAAATGCGCATCATCATAAACAGTAGGGCCACATAAATAAATATTGATTTTTTTTTGATCTAAATGAATTTTTTCTTTTTTAACACTATCCATTAATTTCATCAAATCATCCCCTTAAATCCCATATAAATCCAAATAAACATATTTAAAACATAAGGCTTTGTCAAATAAAGTATTGCAGTAAAAATTACTAAAGCAATTATGATTAAAAAGTAAAATTTAAACGATATTAAACCAAAAAATTTCTTAAAACCAAATTCTTTAATATTGGCTCCAAGCAAATAAAAAGCACTTAAAGAACTCGAAAAAGCCACTCCTATAACTTTTAAATTTTCATCTTTGATTAAAATTATAAAAGCAATCGAACACAAAAGACTTATAAATAAAGCTTTAAATGCTATAAAAGCAGCAGTTTTTTGTTTGAATTTAGCATAAAGCCATAATGAAAGAAGCTTTTGCAAACCAAATGGAAGAAGTCCTATGAGATAAGCTATTAAAACATAAGCGGTTGTAATACTATCTGAATGGGTAAAATTTCCTCTTTGAAACAAAAGCTGGCAAATTTCTAAAGAATAAATAGAACCTACAATACTTGAAACAAGCAATAAAACACTTAAAAATATCATCGCTCTTTGCATGAATTTTAAAGCTAGATTTTCTTGATTGCTTTTTAAATGCTTTAAAATTTTAGGAAAAGAAACTTGAGTTAAGGCTATGGCAAAAAGTGCTAAAGGAAGTTGAAAAACCCGATTAGCATAATACAAATAAGAAATACTTCCGCTGATTAAAAAACTCGCGATTGTGGTATCTAAAAGAGAGCTGATTTGAGTTGCAGAAGAACCTAAAACTCCATGAAAAAAATTTCCATAAAATGATTTCATTTTTGTTTTAGCTTTTTTTAATCTTATGCTTAATATCATTGCTTTAATAACGGGATTATTTTTTAAGATAATTAAATGCAAAATTAATTGTGCTACACCACTTAAAACCGTTGCATAAGAAAAATAATAAAGCGTTTTTAAAGGTTCATTTTTATCAACAAAAAATGCAGCAATCACTATACTTAGATTAAATAAAGCAGCACTAAATGAAGTGATAAAAAATTTTTGTTTGTAATTTAGAATTGCACCAAAAAAAGTAACTAAAAAAATAAAAAATAAATACCAAAAATTAATCGCCACTAAAGGCGATGCAATATCAATAGTTTTTTGATCAAAACCAAAAGCAAAAATTTTAGTAAAAAAAGAAGAAAAAAAACTCACCAAAAGACAGCATAAAAAAACAATTGAGCTAAACTGAACTAGAATACTAACGCAAAACGCTCCTTTTTTTCGTGCCTTTACAAAATTAGGCAAAAAACTTTGCCCAAAAGCCCCTTCTGCAAAAATTCTTCTAAAAAAAGCGGGCATTTTTAAAGCCACAAAAAAAATATCACTATAAAGTCCAGCTCCTAAAAAAAGAGCGATTAAAATATCTCTAGCTAAGCCTAAAACACGAGAACATAAAATTCCTAAGGCATTAATAATAAAATTTTTAAATACTAAATTTTTCATTGTTTTTTTGAAAATTTTTCATCATTTTTTTAAATATAAAGATTTTATTTTAACTAAAATTGATTAAAAATTGACTATAATTTGCTTTAAAAATGATTTAATTACAAGGAAAAGTTTTGGGATTAGATGAAAAAATTATTTCTTACACTGAAGATCCAAATCAAGAACTTTTAGAAGTATCATCTAGAACAAATATTGATTTAAATGAACTTGATTTTAAACTTTTGGCATTTTCAACCCAATATTGTTTTAACGACAATCAATGGGAAAAAATTTCAGAAAAGGATTTAAGTCTTTTTGAAAAAGATGAAGTATTTCTAAAAAATGATTTAAAAATCAAACAAGAATATAAAATAGAAATTTTTCATCGGACAAATGAAGATAAATTAGCACATGCAGTAAAACTCATCGCCAATAAAAACCTCACAAAAATAGTCGCGCAAATTGATTTTAGTTCTTTGGTGTTTCATGAAAAACTAGCTCTTGAACTTTTGCAAAATATCTATAAAAAGATGCTTAAACTTAAATTTTTAATAGGAATTCGCATTTTTAATTTTAAAAAAGAACTTCTTAGTGCTTGTAATAAGCATAAATTAAATCCTTCAAATCAAATAGTGCAAATTAATGTAGCTAGAGGCATTGATCCTATTCAAAGTCAAGATGAAAAACTGATTTTGCTTTACAAAGAAAAGGCTAAAAATTACACCATCGATGAAAAAAGATCAGGTATTATAGCCGTAGATGAAAATGAAGTTGTTTTAAAGCATACTAAATTTAAGCAAGGAAAAGAAGGTAAGGATTTAAATTTAAGAGTATTAAAAGTTTTAAGCGCTAATGAAAATAAAATTAAATTTACCTGCTCTTCTGCGTTTAAAGCGGTTGAAAATGAGGATTTTACAGATTATATTGCCTTAAAAAAAGGTTTCGTAAGCGAAGAATCTGATCGTTTTGATATTAATAATTTATTAGAATTTAATGGAGTTGATTTTAAAAATATAGGTATCATACGTGCTGGAATTGATAAAAATGTCAAAATCAATATAAAATTCATCTCCGATATGCAAGATGCTGTTAATTCTGGAGTTGGAATAGAATGCGAAGAACTAAACATCGCTGGAAGTGTGGGTAGTAATACTCACCTAAAAGCTACAAAAATGAAAATTGAAGGCATCACGCATTCTAAGGCTTATATTTATGCAAAAGAAGGCTATATTAAAACTCACAGAGGGTTTGCAGAGGGTGAAATATTAAATATAGATTTACTCGAAGGTGGAACAGTTAAAGCCAAGGAAGTAAAAATTAAAAAAAGTTTAGGCGGAACAATACAAGCTGAAAAAGTTTATGTAGAAAGTTTAGAAAATAATAATACTTGTGTTTTCTATGACTGCGCTGTAGTTGAAAATATGAAAGGTCAAAATAATAAATTCAATATTAAAGTAAAATCACTTGATAAAGATTATGATAAGGAATTTTTAGACATTAAAAATAAAATATCCACCCTTAATCTTAAAATCAATAAATTAAAACATTTTATATCATCTAACAAAAATAGTATTTTAAATATAGAAAAAAAAGCAATTCAACTTAAAAATCAAGGACAAAATATACCTCCACAATATGAAAAAGCCTTAAAAGAATTTTCTTTTCAAAATCGCGAATTAAATAAAGCGATCAACGAAGAAAAAGAACTTTTAGAACTTAAAAAACAATTGCATTCTGAATTAGTAGTGCTTGAACAAAGCCTATTTGAAGCCAAATTTATCAATAAAAGTGGTAAGTGGAATGATATGAATGAAATAAAATTTTCACTGATAGAACCTAAAAAAGATATTTTATATTCTTCTTTTAGTAATGAAAGTGCTAAATTTATAGGGTTGCAAAAAAACACAGAAAACAATCAAGAATTTATAGAAATCAACAAAAAACTCGATTACGATAAAAAGGATACAGAATGGTTGTTGCCATCGAAGGAATCATAACAAAAAAAGAACCAACGTTTATAGTCTTAAAATGTGCTAGTGGGCTTAGCTATGGAGTTTTTATATCTCTTTTTTGCTCCGCCAAACTTCAAAGTAATGAAAAATGTGAGCTTTTGATCACTCAAATTATCAAAGAAGACTCTAATAGATTTTATGGCTTTTTGGATAAAAATGAACAAAAAATGTTTGAAATGCTTTTAAAGGTTAATGGTGTTGGTGCAAGTACTGCTATGGCAGTTTGCTCAAGCTTGGATGTGAATTCTTTTTATCAAGCTTTAAGTACGTGTGATGAAAGTTTGCTAAAAAAAGTTCCAGGAATTGGAGCAAAAACTGCAAAAAGGATCATCATTGAGTTAAGTGATAATAAAAAGAATCTTGAAAATATCAGCAATGAGAAAAATGAAGCTCTAGCGGCCTTAATTTCTTTAGGTTTTAAACAGGATAAAATTTTAAATATTTTACGCGATTGCACAGGAACAAATACTAGCGATCTTATCAAAGAAGCACTTAAAAAACTAGCATAAGGAGAAAAAATAAATGAATTTTGCGATACTTTTTGGAGGAAATTCATACGAACACGAAATTAGCATTGTAAGTGCTATAGTCTTAAAAAAAGTTCTTAAGACAAATTTAACCTTTATTTTTTGCGATGAAGATAAAAAATTTTATCTCATTCCAAATGATAAAATGCATTCAAAAACTTTTAGCACAAGATCTTATACAAAAGAAAAAGAATTATTTTTAAAACAAAAAGGATTTTATGTTAAAAATTTTATAGGCGAAAGCAAAATCGAAATGGAATGCGTGATCAATCTTATCCATGGAAAAGATGGAGAAGATGGAAAAATAGCTTCTTTGCTAGAATTTTTTGACATTAATTTCATCGGACCAAGACTTGAAGCGAGTGTTTTATCTTTTAATAAAGAATTGACCAAACTTTATGCAAAAAATGTAGGCGTTAAAACGCTTGATTATTCTATGCTTAGAAAAAATCATAATGATAATTTTACTCCAAAATTTCCTTCAATCTTAAAACCATCAAGACTTGGTAGTAGTATAGGTATAAGTATCGTCAATAACGAAAAAGAATTCGAATACGCCAAAGATGTGGCTTTTGAATTTGATACAGATATTCTTGTGGAAGAATTTAAAAGCAATGTCAAAGAATACAATCTTGCTGGTTGTATGATCGATGATGATTTTGTTTTTTCCATCATAGAAGAGCCTAAGAAAAAAGAATTTTTAGATTTTGAACAAAAATATCTTAGCTTTTCTGGCAATAATGAGCTTATCGAAGCTGATTTAAGTGAAGAATTAAAAACAAAACTTAAAGAAAATTTTAAAAGGATTTATAATCCATTGTTTAAAGGCGCTTTAATACGATGTGATTTTTTCATTTTAGATAACGAAGTTTATCTCAATGAAATCAATCCAAATCCAGGTTCTTTAGCTAATTATCTTTTTAAAGATTTCAATACTCTTTTAGAAAAACTTGCTAAAAATGCTAAAAATGAAAACAAGATCAAAATAAATTACAATTTCCTTCATTCAATCAATGGACAAAAGGGCAAATTATAAACTTTTAAGTCAAAATACGTTAAATTTTACATAAAATTTAACGTATTTATTAGGAAATGCTATGCTTACCTTTCAAAAAGATGAAATTTATACAGCCACAGAGGTTGTTCGAAATTTTAGCCCTATTATGGAAAAATTAAAAAAAAGTCAAACGGGAAAAATCGTTATTTTAAAAAACAATAAATTTGAAGCTGTAATGCTTAACATGACAGAATATGAACGCTTACAAAATGCTATACAACTTTTAGAAAATATTTATAAAAATCAAAAGGTTTAAAATGGCATTAACTCAAATTATCTATGAAGAAAATACTTATAATTTAAGCTATGAAATTATCAATCAAGATCAGAAAAAAACTCTACTTATTTTACATGGATGGGGGGCTAATAAAGAATTAATGAAACAAGCTTTTGCTAAAGAATTTCCTAATTATTGCCATTTGTATCTTGATTTGCCTGGATTTGGAAAATCAAGTATTATAAAGGCTTTTCAAAGTAAAGATTATGTTAATATTATAAAAAAATTTTTACAAGAAAAAAAAATCGATATTGATACTTACATGGGTCATTCTTTTGGTGGAAAAATAGCAGCCTTACTTGCCTTGGAATTTAAAAATTCAAAATTAATCTTGCTTTCTAATTCTGGAATTCTTGCTCCAAAATCTTTAAAAATTCGCTTAAAAATTGCTATTTTTAAATTTTTAAAAATCTTTGGTTTGGGTAAATTTTATCGTTATTTTGCAAGCAAGGATGCTTCAAATTTAAATGCTGCGATGTATCAAACTTTTAAAAATGTAGTGGATGAGGATTTGAAAGATGTTTTTTCAAAAATAGAAGCAAAAACTTATATTTTTTGGGGCATTGATGATCAAGCTACCCCATTATCAAGTGGAGAAAAAATGCATGAGCTTATTAAAAATAGCAATTTCTATCCTTTAGAAGGGGATCATTTTTTCTTTTTAAAACATTCTGCTTTTATAGCTAAACAAATAAAAGGATAAAAATGCTGATTAATGCTCTTTATTTTATTAATTCATTATTGTTTAATTTTTGCATATCTTTTTATCTTATTAGTGCTTTACAATGGTATTCTTATAAATTAAATCGTATTGTTTTTCACTATCATAAGCCTTTATGGCACTTATATTTTTTACTTTGTCCTTATTTGATGTTTTTAGCATTTCCTTTATATTCTTTAATTTATTTTATTATTCTTGCTCCAATTTTATATTTTTGGAATAAAAGCATAGATAAAAAACTCATCTTTACTAGCAAGGTAAAATGGTTTTTTGTTTTTATTTTTGTTTATAACGCTCTTTTTGCTATCTTAGCCTTAAGATTTTCATTTCTTTTTAATCTTTGCACTCTAGTCTTAGCACTTTTAAGTTTAAAAATTTATGATCTCTTTTCAAAAATATATTACAAAAAACAAGCCAAATCAAAATTAAACCGTCTTTCAAATTTAAAAATCATACTCATTACGGCAAGTTTTGGCAAAACAAGCATTAAAAATTTTCTCTATGAGTTATTAAAAGATGATTTTAAAGTTTATAAAACTCCAAGATCTGTAAATACTCTTATGGGAATAGTTGCAGATATCAATAACAATCTAAATGAACAAACTCAAATCTATATCGCAGAAGCAGGCGCAAGACTTAAAGGGGATATTGATGAAATCACTCGCTTTTTAGAGCCACAAATTTGCATCGTAGGAGAAATAGGAAATGCGCATTTAGAATATTTTAAAAGCGTAGATAATATCAGACAAACAAAGCTTGAAGCTCTAAATTCTAAAAGATTAGAAAAAGCTTTTCTTCATACAAGCACACTAAAAAAAGAAGATGAAATCATCACTCTGTATGATGATAAAATAAGCAATATTGATTCAAATTTAGAAGGTTTAAATTTTGAAATATCATTCAAACAAGAATTGCATACTTTTAAAAGTCAAATTTTAGGAGAATTTAATGCTCAAAATTTATGTGTTTGCATACTTTGCGCTCATTATTTAGGTATTAATTTTGAGTCTATTAAGAAAAATATCTTAAATATCAAATCCGTAGAGCATCGCTTACAAATCATTTCTAAAGAGCCAAAATTCATTATCGATGATGGTTTTAATGGCAATTTTAAAGGAATGAGTGCAAGTTATCTTTTATGCAAACTTTATCAAGGACGTAAAGTTTTAGTTAGCCCTGGAATTATAGAGGTTAGCAAGGAAGAAAATATCAAACTCGCACAAATCATTAATGATTGCTTTGATTTAGCTATCATCACAGCCAATGTAAATGCTGAAATTTTTGAAAAAGAACTCAGCATCAAAAAAATCATATTAAAAGAAAAATCTGAACTAGTAAATACTTTAGCCAAAGAAACCAAAAATGGAGATTTGATTTTATTTTCTAATGATGCTCCTAGTTTTATGTAAGAGGCAAAATAAAATAAAAATTTTTAGGCTCTTTTTCAAAGCTTAATTCCCCTCTATGGGCATTAATGATTTCTTTAGAAAGAGATAAGCCTAAACCATTTCCTTTTAACTTTGTCGTCTTAAATGCCTCAAAAACCAAATTTTCATCTTTGATCTTGCAACCATTATCATAAACTCTCAAAATTAAATTATTTTCTTTAGCTTCTGCTATGATTTTTATTTCTGGATTTTCGCATTCATTGTCTTCTATAGCATCAATAGCATTATAGATTAAATTTTGCAATACCAAACCTAAAAGTGCTTTATCGGCATAAATTTGCATATCTAAAAAATTTAATTCAAATTGGATTGGCGAAGAAAAATTATAAGAACTGATTGCGCTTTCACACTCTTCTTTTAACTCTAAAAGATTAAAATTCAAAGTATTTATATGCACACCTTTAGTAAATAATAAAGTTGAATTAACTATACGCTCTACTCTATCAATGGCTTTTTTCATCTCAAGTACTATATGTTTATTTTTAAGCTCACTCCTAGAAAAAAGAGTGGAAGCAAGTAAAGATATAGAGCCTATTGGATTTCTTATTTCATGTGCTAAATGCGCAGCAACACTCCCCATACTCGCAAGTCTTTCATTGCGTTTTTCATCGCTAATATCTGTAGCTGAAATAATAGTTTTTTCATTGTGTGCGATGATCTTTACAGCGTAAAATCTTCCCTCAAATTCAAGTTCATCACGCATTTTTTCAAGACTGATACTGCTTAATAATTTAGGATTTTTCAAAGCTTCTTTGTTTTGCAAAATAATACTTTTTTCTTTATCCAAAATCCAAAGTGCGCTAGGCAGAACCTCGATAATCTCATCAACCATCGCACGTAAAGAATTATAATTTTCATTTAAAACTTTATATTCATTTTCTATGACATAAGTTTGCTCTATTAGGCTTTCTAAACCCTTTTGCAAGGTTTCTTTTTCAGTCGCATCCAAACTTTTTAAAATATTTTCATTCATTATTTTTCCTCTAATAAAATTTTAAAATCATTCATATCCATTAAAAGCAAATTTTGCTTAGCTATTTTATAAAATTCTTTACTAAAACCATTCTTTGAAATTATAATATAATAATTAGGCGTTAAATTTAAGATTTTTGCTTTCATTTCTAAAAGATTTAAGATGTTTTTGCAAATTTTTTTATTTTTAAATTTAACTTCTCCGATTAAACTCAAATTTTCATCTTGATAATACAAATCTATTTCCAAATCCTTATTCCAATAACTTTGCACTCCCAAAATATCAAATCTCTTTTCGATCAACTCTCTTGAGAGTTGTTCAAAACAAAAACTTTGATAAAGTTCGAATTTCTCCTTAATGATTTCTAAAACTCTATCATATTTTTGCTCTAAAATGAATTTTTCATGGGGCTTTAAAAAATAAAAAAAGAAACGTGTAAAATGATTTTGAAATATAAGTTTATCTTGTACCACATAGGATCTTAATTCTTTTTTTAACTTTTCTCTTTTATTTTTAACTTTTTTAATTTCCTTGCTGTATTCAAGCTTTAAAATGCCATTTTTTAAAAGGTATCTCAAAATAGCCCAAGCTTTAAAATGCTGTATGTTTTTATTAATAGAAAAACGTTTTCTATTGTTTTTAGCTAAAAGAGAAAGCGCGTAAGAAGTAGTTTCATCAAAATTAAATTGAGTGTTTATTCTAAGATAGTCTTTGAGGAGTAAATTTTCTATATTGTAAAAAATATTTTGATTAAAATCGATTTTTTCTAGCATATCAAAACCATCAAAAATACTATAAAAATCAAAAACATTCCCTAAAGTTAAAGTGCTGCAAAAACTCGCAAAATGATTAAATTTAATATTTTTCCTTTTAAACAAAATAATTTATAGTATAATTCTATCAAATTTTTACAAGGATTATAATTGCAAATTTCAGATTTAAAACAACAAATTATACTTAAAAAAGGTGTTTTGCATTTTGATTTTACTGCAAGTGCCTTAGCCTTAAAATGCGTAGAAAAACAAATCGCTAAAATATTACCAACCTATGCAAATACCCATTCTGATAGCTCTTTAAATTCTTTTAAAACTCAACAATTTTATGAACAAGCTAGAGACGATATTAAAAAAAGTCTCAAGTTAAATAAAGATTTTGCCCTTATTGCTTGTGGAACTGGATCAAGCAGTGCGATAAAAAAATTTCAAGAATTACTTGGAATTTATTTACCTCCACTAGTGAAAGAAAAATATTTTGCTCAAATACAAAAAGACACGCTGCCTTTAGTAATTGTTGGGCCTTATGAACATCATTCTAATGAATTATCTTTTAGAGAAGGTTTGTGCGAATGTATAAGGATACCTTTAAATAAATTTGGAGAAATAGATTTTGACTTTTTAGAAAAAACTCTTCAAAACAATAAAAAACGACAAATTATTGCTAGTTTTTCTTTAGCCTCTAATGTAACTGGGATATTGAGTGATTATAAACGCATAAGTGATTTAGTGCGTAAATATAAAGGCATAGTGGCTTTTGATGCTTCTAGCTTTATCCCTTATAAAAATATATCTTGCAAATATTATGATGCTTTGTTTATAAGCTCGCATAAACTCATCGGAGGTATTGGTGGCTCTGGACTTTTAGTCATCAAAAAAAATCTTTGCGGAAACAAGCCTAGTTTTGCAGCAGGTGGAACCGTAGGATACGTTTCAAGAACTTCTCAATGTTATCTTTGCAATGAAGAAATTTTAGAAGAAGGCGGAACTCCTGGAATTTTACAGCTTATCCGTGCTAGTTTAGCTTTTAAGATAAAGGATTCTTTAGGAATTTCTCAAATAGAAAAAAAAGATGAGGAATTAAAAAAATATTTTTTAAAAGAAATTGAAAAAATACCTGATTTGATTCTTTATGCTAAAAATTTAACCCATCGTTTGCCCATTTTCTCTTTCAATATCAAAGGAATTTCTCCTTATGATCTTGCTTATGAATTAAGCAAAACTCATCACATTGAAACGCGTGCAGGCTGTGCGTGTGCTGGACCTTATGGACATGATTTGCTTGGTTTAAAGGATAATCAAGAGCTTAAAACAAAACCAGGATGGTTAAGAGTTAGCTTGCATTACACACATGAAAAAGAAGATGTTGATTATTTTATAAAAGCCTTAAAACAAAGTATAAAAAAACTGAAATTTTAGAAAGTATCATAGAAGTGGCGCAGCGGACGGGGCTCGAACCCGCGACCTCCGCCGTGACAGGGCGGCATTCTAACCAGCTGAACTACCGCTGCATCTAAAAAATGGTGGTCACTATAAGACTCGAACTTATGACATCCACCTTGTAAGGGTGGCGCTCTACCAACTGAGCTAAGCGACCAAAAAAACAATGGCGACCCCTAGAGGATTTGAACCTCTGTTTCCACACAGAGAGAGTGTTGTCCTGGGCCACTAGACGAAAGGGTCTAAACCCAAAAAAGTGGTGTCCCGTGTTGGATTCGAACCAACGGCCCCCTCCTTAAAAGGGAGATGCTCTACCGGCTGAGCTAACGAGACATAAGTGGCGCAGCGGACGGGGCTCGAACCCGCGACCTCCGCCGTGACAGGGCGGCATTCTAACCAGCTGAACTACCGCTGCACCTAAAAAATGGTGGTCACTATAAGACTCGAACTTATGACATCCACCTTGTAAGGGTGGCGCTCTACCAACTGAGCTAAGCGACCAAAGTGGTGTCCCGTGTTGGATTCGAACCAACGGCCCCCTCCTTAAAAGGGAGATGCTCTACCGGCTGAGCTAACGAGACATAAACCAAAAATAAAAATGTGATTATGCCAAAATATATACTCATTTGTCAAGGATTTTTTTCATTTTTGATATTTTCTTTCTAAATAACGCGACAATAAACCGATCGGCAAGGTTAATACAAGATAAGCTATAGCTAAGATTATATAGCCCTCAAGCGTAGCAAAAACATAAGAATTAACCTCTTGAACATTTTGTGTTAATTCATTTACAGCGATCACACTCAATAAAGAACTATCCTTGATCAAATTAGCCAATTGTCCGCTAATAGGAGCTAAGATATTTTTCAAAGCTTGTGGAAAAACCACATAAAATAAAATTTGCCTTTCACTTAATCCTAAAGCTCTTGCGCTTTCTATTTGGATCAAAGCAATGCTAAGAATTCCTGATCTAAAAATTTCAGCCAGATATGCCCCAGAAAACAAAGAAAGGATAAATATCCCTACAAAATATCTATTATCAAAACCTAAATTATTGGCAATAATGTAATAAATCAACAACACCTGAACAAGCAAAGGCGTTCCGCGAATGATTTCTATATAAAATAAAGCAAAAAATCTCAACACTATAAATCTACTCAAGCTAAAAAAACAAATCACCAAACCCAAAAAAATACTACTTCCTAAAGCAAAAAAGCTGATCAATAAAGTATTTAAAAATCCATTCAAAATTATTTTTTTGTATTCCAGCAATAAAGCAAAATCAAAATGATAAGCACTCACTTTAAAGCTAAAATAAAAAAATAAAGTCAAAAGACAAAGCAAAAGCGTCGCATTTAATAAATAAGCTATTTTAGAAAGTGGTTTTATGGGTCTAAAGTTTTTACGCTCTTGAATAAACAAAATATCCTCCTATTCTTCATAAAAACATTTTTATAATTTCAAGTATGCAAATTTTTTTATAAGTAAAATTTAACTAAAATTTTCAAAAATCATTTTAAAGGTAAATTAATATGCTAATTTTTGGACATCCTCTAGCAAAAAATTTGAATTTTAATTTTATAGAAAAAATTGAAAATTTGCAAAACGATCAAATTTCTTGTTTTTTTTATGATGAAAAAATTATCCAAAAAGCAAAAAATGAAAATTTGGATTTTGCCATTTTTATACAAAATAAAAATGAAATTTTTTTAAGCAATGCATTTGAGGCAAAATTTTTAATCTTTAAAGATGAAAAATTAGCAAAATTTGCTTCAGAAGTGGCTGAATTTTACCTTTTTGATAGCAAAATTTTAATGATGGTAGAAAACTTTGATGATTTGGAAAAAGCTTATGATTTGAGAGTCGATGGGGTTATTTTAAAGGATTTTATAAAGAATTATAAAGTTTTTAAATAACTTCATTGCAATAATTTAAATTTTTTACTTGAAAACAACATAAGATTTTTAAAAAAGATTTAATTGTTGGTATAATTTTATATATTTAAAATCAAGGTGATGTTGATTATGAAAATAAGAAATTTTTTTAAAAAAACATACAGTGATAGTCCAATAAATTCTGAAGAACTTCAAAAATATAAATTTTCAACTCCGCACTATGATGATACAAGGAACAAAGAAATTGAAATATTAAAATATGCTATTGATAACAAAGAAGTGAAAAATATTGCAATCCAAGGGGAATACGGATCAGGAAAAACCAGCCTTATAAAATCTTTCGAAAAACAATACGGGTATTTAAATGAATATAAAATTTTAGACATTTCTTTAGCAACATTTGGAAATACAGATAATAAAATAGAAACTATAGAAAAAATAATATTAGAGCAGATATTTTATAGGGTTGAAAAATCTAAAATTCCTTTATCCAAATTCAAAAGAATAAGTGAAGTGTCTTTCTGGAAAGCTCTTATAAATTTTACATCTTTTTTTCTTTTGATATTTTCTTATTTTTTTATATTTGACGAAACTTTTAAAAATTTATTAAAATCTAATTTTGACATTTCAAACTATAATAATTTCATTGTATGTACTTTGTGTATTATAGATTTTCTTATTTTATATTTTTATTTTTATAAGATGTTATTGATTATTAAAAACAGCACAATAAATAAAATTACAAGCAAAGATATTGAGATTTCCCAAATCGATGAAAAATCTTTACTCAATAAATATCTAGATGAAATTTTATATTTTTTTAAAAAAAATAAATTTCGGATAGTTGTTTTTCAAGATCTAGACAGATTTGACAAGATTGACATTTTCACAAGACTTAGACAACTAAATTATTTTTTAAATAATTATGAAGGCATAAAACATAAAATAACTTTTTTATACGCAATTAAACCTTCTATATTAAAAAATACCGAAGAAAGAACTAAATTTTTTGATTTTATTTTAATAAAAATACCGTATATAAATTCTCACAATTCAAAAGAAAAAATAATAAAATATTTTGAAAAAGATAATATGCTTATAGATGAAGATTTATTAAAGTATGTTTCGTTATATATGCACAATATAAGAATAATAAACAACATATATAATGAATTTTTATTTTATAAAGATAAGCTTAATATTAATAGAAATGATAAATTAAAAAATACAAAACTTTTTGCTTTACTTGTGTATAAATTTTTCAATACAGAAGAATTTTCAAAATTGGAGAAAAGTGAAGGTAATTTACATAATATTTTAAAATCTAAAAATGACTACATTAAAACTAAAAAAAGTGAATTAGTATCTTATATTGCCAAGAGCTACGCAGAAGAATTGTTTAATCTTATTTCTAGCGACTCAAGCTATGATAGGATATATATAGATCGAAATGATAATTTAGGATATAACAAACAAGATATAGAAAATAATTATGAATTAGTTTCAAAACTTGTTAACAACTGTAAAATATTTGATAACTATTCTGAGATAGATGTAAAAGACGTGAATAAAAAATATCAAAAAAAAATTAAATCTTTAAATATACTTTCTAATTCTCCATTAAAAGATTTTTACAAATATATTGATTTTAAAAACATAGAACAATATAAATACGCGGATATGATAAAATATTTTATCGAACAAGGTTATATAGATGAAGATTACGATCAATATATTTCAAATTTTACCTATGATGATCTAACAGACAATGATAAAAAATTTGTTTTAAACCTTAAACATAAAAAAGAAAATTTAGGATTTGACTATAAACTTTCCAATGTGGATAAAGTTTTAGATCATTTAAAATCAGATGATTTCACCTGTGATTTCATATTAAATATTCAATTATTTTTACATCTTATTAAAAATTATAAAAATTACAATCAACAATTTAGTAATTTTTGTAAATTTTTACAAGATACTAATCCTTTAGAATTTTATAAAAATTTATTAGACGAAAACTGCAAAGATGTAATTAATTGTTTAATTGAAAATATTAATGATTTTTGGAGTATAGTTGAAAAAATTGAAAATAAAGAAAAATATTTAAAAAATATTATTAAGATGGCCTCTAAAGCTAACTTAAATGAAATTTTTAAAAGTAAAAATATGCAAATTTATTTTTCCAATATATCTTCACTATCATTTATAGGCCCAAATGACGAAAATACTTCCAAAAATATTATTGATATTATTGAAAAATTTAAAATTAAATTTAAAAAACTAAATGACATTAAAATACAGTATGTATTATATAATCATATTATTGAAAATAATAGTTATGAAATAAATATTGATAATTTTAAAACATTATTTGCTGAAAGAGAAGAAAATAAAAATAAGTTTAATGAAAAAAATTATACATTTTTTAAAGAACTAAAAAACAATAATCTATTTAATTATATTAAAGAAAATTTAAATGAATATATAAAAAATGTATTTTTAAAATTAGAATATAACACCAAAGAAAGCGAAGAGATAGTAATCGAACTTATAAACAATAATATAGATGAGGTACTAAAGAAGGAGATAATTAAAAAACAAGAATGTAAATTTTATTCTCTTAATGATGTTAATAAAAATTTACAAATTTTTATAATAGAACAAAATAAATTAATTTGCACAATTGAAAATATAAAGTATTTATTAAATTTAGGATATAATTTTAATTTAATAGTTAAGTATTTAATTCAAAATGAGAATAATATAGAACAGAATATTCTAAAAGAATGTTGCGAACTATTATTAAATAAAAACAAAAATAAAGAATTAATAGATTTTGTTTATAAAAAATTTAAAGATAAAGAAAAACTTAATAGTAGCACAATTAAACAAGTAATCCAAAATAATAATGAGATTGATAAAAAAATTACTTTTTTATATAAACAAATTGATAATTTAAAAACTCAAGATATTCTAGATATTCTAAACAATCTTGGTGGCGAATACAAAAAAATTGCTCTTCAAGATGGAAAGCATGTGAAAATAGAAATTAAAGAATATAATTATAAACTTCTAGAAAAATTAAAAGAAAAACATTTTATAACTAGCTATAAAAAAGAAAAAAACTATTATAGAACCATAGTAAAATATAATGAATAATTTTAATAATCTAAAATTAAAGTTATCATAGATATCAGTTGCAACTTTAATTTATAAAAATCATTCATTCCTTAAAGTATCTAAAACATTGATTTGAGTTGCTTTTTTAGCCGGATAAAAGGACGATAAAGCGATGATAAGTAAAGCCCCTATAACCGTCAAAGTAAAATCCATAACCGACAAATCAAGCGGTAATTTACTCGTCCCATAAACATCAGCCGGCAAGGTAACGATATCGAAATTTCCTAGAAGCCACAAAGCGATAAAAGCAAGTAAAATGCCCACTATCATACCACCACCACCTATAAGCATCCCTAAGGCAAAAAAACTTTTTTTAACCTCTGCCTTGCTTGCGCCCAAAGCAAATAAAAGAGCGATTTCGCTACGACGATTCATAACGATCATTAAAAGAGAACTGACTATATTTAAACTTGCAACCAAGATAATCAGCATCAAAACTATAAAAAGTGCTCTTTTTTCAAGTTTTAAAGCTGAAAAGAAATTTTTATTTTGCTCCCACCATCCTATAACGATATAATCATCTTTTAAATAATTTTTTATTTTTTCCACATCTTTAAAAGCATCATCACTATAAACATGTATTCCATCATAACCTTGATTTTCATTCATTCCAAGAACTTTTCTTAAGGCTTTAACATCAGTATACATATAAGCTTTATCATAAAAAGCAAGTCCGGAAGTAAAACGAGCTTTTACTTTAAAACGTTTAGTTTGCGGGATCAAAGAAAATCCGCTAGGATTAAAATTTGAAAAAATAAGTGAAATCATATCGTTTTTACGCAAGCCATACTCATCCACCAAAGCCGATCCTAAAAGGATATCAAAACCGCTTAAATTTTGATCTTTAATAGCCTTAGCAATGATTTCATTGATCTTAATTTCATCTTTAAAATTAACACCAAAAAGCACCCCGCCTTCAAAGCGATTGTCTCCTTTGGCAACAACTTGAGTGCTGATATAAGGACTAAAAAGCAATTTTGGAAATTGCTTTTTAAGTTCATTAACCAACTCATCATCAACAGGAGCATAAAATTTTGACACAATGGTGATAGGATAATTCATTACAAAAAAACGTTTTTCAAATTCCTTATCAAAACCATTCATGATAGCCATTGCCACAAGCAAAACACAAAGTCCTACGCACACTCCTAAAAATGCTAAAAGCATAGATAGATTGATAAAAGGTTGCTCTTTATCAAATCTTAAATATTTAAAAAGTAAATATTTTAAAACGCTTTTATTCAAGCTAAAATTCCTTGTTTTGGACCACTTTTTCCATGGCATTCTTTAAATTTTTTGCCACTTCCACAAGGACAAGGTGAATTTCTAGGAACTTTTTTAAATTCAGGTTCATCAAGCCCATCTTCACTTACTCCAATCTCTACAGAATTTTCAAGAATTTTTTCATTTTCTTTACTCGCTGTATTTTCTAGATCTTTAGCTTCTTCTTGAGTAAATTTAACACTAAAAAGAAGTTTTATACTATCAAATTTGATGCGATTCACAAGCTCTAAAAAGAGATTGTAGCTCTCTTTTTTATATTCCACTAAAGGATCTTTTTGATTGTATCCACGAAGACCTATACCTGTTTTTAAAATATCCATTTGATACAAATGCTCTCTCCAAGCATTGTCTAAAACTTGCAAATACAAAATACGCTCGATATTGTGTAATTCTTTTTCATCTAATTTTTCCATTTTTTGATGATAAGATTTTTCTAAAATTTCACTTAATTTATCTTGCATTTCAATGGCATTGAGATTTTCAAAATCGCTTTCTTTGATTTCAGTAGAACATTCATCAAAAATTTTACTTTTCAAAGTTTCAAAATTAAACTCAGTATTATTTTCATCGATCATAAGCTCACTCATCACACTAGCACTATACTCGGCAATATTTTGAGAAATCTTAGCTTTTATATCATACTCTTCATCTAACAATTCATTGCGATAACGATAAATGGTCTTTCTTTGCTCATTAGCCACATCATCATATTCTAATAAATGCTTTCTGCTTTCAAAATGCAAACTCTCCACTTTTTTTTGTGCATTTTCAACCGCTCTTGTTACAAAAGGAGATTCTATATGCTCACCCTCTTTTATACCCAAGCGATCCATGATCCCTTTCATTCTGTCGCCACCAAAAATTCTTAATAAATTATCCTCTACACTAAGATAAAAACGGCTGATTCCAGGATCACCTTGACGCCCCGCACGACCACGAAGTTGATTATCTATACGACGACTTTCATGCCTTTCAGTTCCTATGATATAAAGCCCTCCTAAAGCTCTAACTTCATCATCTATTTTGATATCAACCCCACGTCCTGCCATATTTGTCGCTATAGTAACAGCACCTTTTTTTCCAGCATCTTGGATAATCAAAGCTTCTTGCTCATGATTTTTAGCATTTAAAACATGGTGTGGAATTCTTTCTTTTACAAGCATTTCATGAAAAACTTCACTTCTTTCTATGCTTGCTGTTCCTATAAGAACAGGTTGTCCTTTTTTATTAGCTTGTTTAATCTCTTCAATAACAGCTTTAAATTTTTCATTTTGAGTTTTATAAATTAGATCATCTTTATCTTGTCTTTTGATAGGAATATTTGTTGGAATTGAAATAACATCCAAATTGTAAATTTGTGAAAATTCTGTCGCCTCAGTTTGTGCTGTTCCTGTCATACCTGCAAGCTTATTATACATTCTAAAATAATTTTGGAAAGTAATATCAGCTAAAGTTTGGCTTTCTTCTTGAATTTTTACATTTTCTTTAGCCTCTAAAGCTTGATGAAGTCCTTCGCTAAAACGACGTCCTTCGCTTAGACGCCCTGTAAATTCATCAACGATAATAACTTCTTTATTTCTAACAACATAGTGTATATCTTTTTCAAAAAGATTGTGTGCTTTTAAAGCTTGATCAAGTTGATGTGCCAAAATAGCATTGTCAAGACTATATAAATTCTCCACTCCAAAAAGCTTTTCAGCCTTAGCAATTCCTGCTTCTGTGATCAAGATATTTCTATTTTTTTCATCCACTACAAAATCACCTTCAGGCTTAGCAGAAGGCAATACCGCTTCACCTCTTTTCATTTTTTTTGCCACTTCATTGGCTTTTATATAACCATCTAAAGTTCTATTAGTAGGCCCACTAATAATCAAAGGAGTTCTTGCTTCATCGATTAAAATACTATCTACTTCATCTACAATTACAAAATTATGCCCTCTTTGAACCTTTTCAGCCTTTGAAAATTTCATATTATCACGCAAATAATCAAAGCCAAATTCATTGTTTGTCCCATAAGTAATATCGCAATCATAAGCTTTTTTATGCTCTAAGTCATTATTTTGAGATGAAAGCACAACCCCGACACTAAAACCTAAGAAGTTATAAATCGCACTCATTTGCTCTGCATCTCTTTTAGCCAAATAATCATTCACAGTTACAACATGAACGCCTTTTCCACTCATAGCATTTAAAACAACAGGCAAAGTCGCCACAAGGGTTTTTCCCTCCCCTGTTTTCATTTCTGCAATCTTACCTTCGTGCAAAACCATACCGCCGATTAATTGCACATCAAAATGACGCATATTTAAAGTTCTTTTACCTACTTCTCTTACGATGGCAAAAACATCATTTAAGATTTCATTTTCTTCTTTTTCGCCCTTAATAATTTGCTCTTTAAATTTTAAAAATTCAGCTTTAAGCTCTTCATCGCTTAAATTTTGATATTTAGGCTCAAGCATATTAATCTGTGCCACTCGTTTAAAATATTTTTTTATTTCGCGATCATTTTTTGTTCCAAATATGGCTCTTAAAGCATTTAAAAACATTTTTAAAACCTTTTGCTAAAATTTCAAGCTATCATTATAGCTATTGTTTAATTAAAGTTAGCTAGAATTAATAAAAAATTTTAAGGAAAATAATGAAAAAAATTTTTATATTTTTTTTAATTGCTGTAGTTAAAATTTGGGCTATTGATCTTGATTTTAACACCTACTCAAGCGATTTTACTCAGCTAGTTAAATCCAAAAATTCAACGCTTCGTTATAGCGGACATTTTATCATAAGCAAAGATAAAGCATTTTGGGAATATACCACACCCAATAAAAAAGAAATTTATATCAATAAAAATCGAGTTGCGATCATAGAACATGATTTAGAACAAGTGATCTTTTCAAAACTCGATAACATACCTAATCTTAATCAAATTTTTAAAAATGCTAAACAAATTTCAAAAAATAAACTTTTAGCAAAATATGAAAAGATTGATTACACTCTTATTTTAGATCAAGATAAAATTCAGTCTATTTCTTATAAAGATGAATTTGAAAATGACGTAACAATAACCTTAAGCAATCAAATCAAAAATCCTAAAATTGATCCTAAAATTTTTGAATTTAAAATTCCAAAAAATTACGACATCGTTCAATAAGAAATTATTGAACGTGGCTTAAATTATTATCTAATTTCAAATCAAAACCCATATCTGAATTTTCTTTAGAAATATTATTGCTTGCATTTTTTTCTTTAAAAATTTGTGGTGGATTTTTGATCAAATCTTGTTTGATTTTTTCCTCAAGTTCTGAAGGATTGATCTTAGGAATATTAAGAGAATCAGGACTGATCTCACCATCATCTTTTTTATCTTCATTGCCATCGCCAAAAAGTTGCCCTATTTGCTTTGCTTCAGGTATATTAGGAATGCTGATATTATTTGGAGTTTTAACCTGTGGAACTTCAGGAACGCTTAAATTTTCCAAAACTTTTTTCACTTCATCGCTTGTATTATTTTTTTTAGCTTCTGCACTCTCTAAAAATCTTTTAAATTCTTCTAAATCAAATTTTTCAACACCGCTTAAAGATAAAATATAAATATCATCAATATTCATTTTATATTTTTTCTCTATAAATTTTTTCAAAACTTTTTTAAAATTATCCTTGCCAATTTCAGTAAAGATATCCTCATAGAAAAAGCCAGAAATAACGGTATTGATAGAATCAATAAGCTTAAGTTCATTTTCTTTTAAATTTTCTCCTTCAAAATCCAAAGAAATTTCAATCTTTTTTAAAACATTAGCGCCGCTTTTAGAATACAAATCTGTTCTTAACTTAGATATTTCAAGACTTTGTGCATTTAAATTTAAACATAAAAAAATACAAAAAAATACCTTTTTCATTATTTTTCCTTAATGGCTTATATTTTCTAATTCTAGATCAAAAAACAAATGATTTTTGTAAAAATCAATCACATTAACATCAAATTTTAAAATATTTTCAAAATAATTTTCAAATTTTACACCCTTAGTGTAATAAATTTTTAAAGTATCAGGATTGATCGCTCTTGATAATGCCACATAAAGTTGTCCATTTTCAAAAATATGATCTATATCGCAAACTAATTTTTCAATACTCATGCCTTGAGATTTATGTATGGTAATAGCATAGGCTAATTTTATAGGAAATTGACTCACACTTGCTAGAGTATTGATAATTAGCTCCCCATTATTTTGCTCGATTTCCTCCATAAAAAAAACATAAGGTTCAAGCATGATATTAATCCCATTATTTTTTACGATACTGATATAAATTTTATCTTCATCATAGATAATATCTTCAATCACTCCTTGCTCTCCATTATAATAATTTTTATCCCAATTATTGATACAAAAAATAACGCGAGCTCCGATTTTAATCTTAAGTTCCTCTAAGATATTTAAACTCTTAATCCAATTTTGCAATTTATCATCTTCTAGTTCTTTATTTTCTTTTTGAATTTTAGCCTTAAAACTTACCAAAGGAGTTGTTAAACGATCAAGTTTATTTTCATTGATTTCATTAGCTTTTTTATTAATCCCACAAAGCAAAGTATAATCATCTTCTAATTTTTCTAGTTCCTTTGTATCAATGCACATTTGCTTAAATTGCTCGATGATATTCTCATTTAAAAAACCTTGTCTTATTAAAGATAAATTTTTATAAAATTCTAAATTTTGAGTTCTTTTAGGCTGCGAGAGTTTAACATTTTTAAAATTTAAGTCTTTCCAAAAAAAAGAAGAAAAAGCATAGCAAGAATTTAAAAAAAGAGTCTCTTTTTTTTCTCTAATCACAGGGGGTAATTGAAAAAAATCCCCTACGACTAAAATTTTTCCATCGAACCTTGAATTTTTGATTCTAAAACCTATCATTTCAAAAATATTAGCACTCACCATGGAAATTTCATCGATAATAATAAGATTAATTTTTTTTAAATTCTCATTTAATTTAGCAATTTTTTCTTTTTGTTTGCGATCAAAAACACTAAGCGCCATCATATCTTCACAATAACCCAAACAAAAAAAACTATGCAGGGTAACGCCGCCTATATTAAAAGCAGAAAGCGCGCTAGAACCTAAAGCGACTACAAATTTACCTTGTTTTCTATAAGATTTCATTAGATTATTGGTTAAAAAGCTCTTTCCAACCCCAGCACCACCGCTTAGAAAAACATTGTCATTGGCTAAAATTTTTTCTAGTTTATCAAGCATTATATTTCCTTAGCTTTAATTATAACGATTTTTTGTAAAAGGTTGATTATGCGATATATTTTAGTTTTTTCTCTATTGTTTTTTACAGCTTGCTCCTTTAAAAACCCTACAAATCATTTTAAAGAAAATAAAACAAATTCACATTATGCTAAATTGGAATTTGAACAAAGTGTTGATATATTGCCAAAATTTAATCAAAACATCAATTTTAACGCCAAAGATTATAAAAAAATATTTTTTAAACCTTGGCATTCTTCTTTTAAAAACTATAAAAATCAAAATTTATTTTGGGCTTTTCCTATTTATCTTAACCCAAAAAATAAATATTATTTTTTTAACAAACAAGAAATTCCTATCTCTTGGTTTGAAAAACAAATCGATAATGCAAATATAAAAAATATAGGCAAGTTAAATCAAAAAGCTTTAATCATACAAAATACCCTACTTAAAAATATCCCTACCCAAAAAGCAATACTTAAAAATCCTTTTTTAGAAAATGAAGGATTTCCATTTGATTACGCAAATGATGCGATTTTAAATATCGCTACGCCTGTTTTAATCTCTCATTATACAAAAGATAAACGATACGCTTTTGTATTGAGTGAAACTGGAGTTGGCTTTGTAGAAAGTCAAAATTTAGAGACATTTTCCAACTCTAGAGCGAAAATTTATGAGAAACTCCACTTTATAACGCCACTCAAAGAAAAAGAAGCGGTTTTTAGCGAAGATCATCATTTTTTCTTTGAGACTAGAATCGGTGCTATTTATCCGTATTATAAACAAGATAAAAAATATTTTTATGGAAAGATTGGCTCTAAAAAATATAAAATTTTAAAAAAGGATGTTGCTAAATTTCCTTTAAAACTAAATGACGCTAATTTAAAAAATCAATTAAATCAAATGCTTGGTTTGCCTTATGGTTGGGGTGGATATAATTTAGAAAGGGATTGTTCTTTATTTACTCGTGATGTATTTTCAGCTTTTGGGCTTTATTTACCAAGAAATTCAGGTGCGCAAAAAAATGCTTTTTATCATTTTGATATTAGCATGTTAAACAATAATCAAAAAAAGGATTTTTTAAATCGATTTGGAAAAGCTTATACAACCTTGCTCTACATCCCAGGACACATTATGCTTTATGCTGGAAAAATTACGGATAATAACATAGTAATACATAATATATGGGGGCTTAGAAAAGGAAAAACTCAAAGACTTATTATAGGAGAAAGCGCAATCACTTCTTTAGAGATAGGAAAAAAAGAAATTCTTGAAAAAAATTTATTACTTTCAAGGCTTAAAGAGGTAAGCTTTATCAGTTTAAGTCAAAAAGAAATCGATGAGATAAATAAGTATTTAGCCAAAGATTTATCTAATCGATAAATCTTTTATTTAAATCATGAAAATATTCTATACGTCTATCCCTTAAAAATGGCCACCAACGCCTTACATTTTCACTTCTTGTTTTATCGATCTCTATAACCTTAACACATTCGTTTTCATTATCTAACAAGCAAAGCTCTTCTCCTTGAGGGCCAAAAATAAAAGAATTTCCCCAAAATCTTATTCCATCCTCTACTCCACTTGCGTCTTTTTCAAATCCAACACGATTAATCGCAGCCACAAATAAACCATTAGCAATAGCATGTCCTTTTTGAACTCCCAGCCAAGCACCAAGTTGCTTTTGCTTTTCTTCTTCCTCATCCTTATCAAACCATCCAATAGCCGTAGGATAAATAAGAATTTCAGCCCCTTGTAAAGCCATCAATCTTGCGGCTTCAGGATACCATTGATCCCAGCAAATCAATACTCCAAGCTTGCCTACACTCGTTTGAATTGGTTTAAAACCTAAATCACCTGGCGTAAAATAAAATTTTTCATAAAAGCAAGGATCATCGGGTATATGCATTTTTCGGTATTTTCCAGCTATACTGCCATCTTTTTCAAAAACAACGGCTGTGTTATGATAAAGTCCCGCGCTACGTTTTTCAAACAATGAGGTTAATAAAACTATATTATGCTTTTTAGCTACACTTGACCAAAACTCAATATCTTTTTCATAATCATTTGCATAATCAAAATAAGCAACATTTTCACTTTGGCAAAAATATTCACTTTGATGAAGTTCTCCTAAACATACAAGCTCAGCTCCCTTTTTTGCCGCTTCTTCTATGAATTCGCAAGTTTTTTGTATTGTTTGTTTTTTATTGGAATGAAATTTTTGTTGCACAAGAGCTATTTTCATTGTCTTTGCCTTTCTTGTTCTTGATCATCATAAGGATCTAGATGAATTTGTATATCCCATTTTTCATCTTTAAACATCAAACGCACATTATTTTCAATCTCATCTGAAATTTTGTGCGCATTTAAAAGCGAAATTATAGGACAAAAAACCAAATGCACACTTAAATAATTACAATTTGGCGTTCTTCTCGTTTTTAATTCATGGTAAGAAATAATCTCTGGATGCTTAGAAATTAAAGTACAAATTTGATCAACTTGTTCTTTTGGTAAGGCTTGATCCATTAAAAAAGATAAAGCTTTTTTAATGATTTTAAAAGCAGAAAAAGCCGTATAAAGACTGATTACTATCCCAAAAATAGCATCGATAATATATAAATTTGTAAAATAAATCAGCACCAAAGCAATTAAGGTGCAAATATTGGTTAAAAAATCACTCCTATAATGTAAGGCATCACTTTCAATGATTAAACTTTTTGTTTTTTTTGCCACATAATTTAAAAAAAGAATAAGAAAAAAGGTTACAATAATGGCAAAAATCATTACAAAGATACTTGAATTTAAATCAATGATTTCTTTTTTGTAATAAATTTTTAAAATACTTTCATAAAAGATAAAAATACCCACACCTACGATAAAACCACCCTCAAGAAGCCCCATTAAAGCTTCGATTTTGGAAAAGCCAAAATTATAATTTTCATTTGCCCTTTGTGCACTCTTTTTTAAAGCCAAAAAATTAAACGCAGAAATTGCAAAATCCATTAAAGAATCAATCGCACTTGAAAGCACTGCAACCGATCCACTCATTAAGCCAACTACAAATTTAACACAAGCTAAACCAAGAGCACAAACACTTGCAATGATAGTGGCTTTTTTTTGCAAACTCATCTTAAGCCCTTGAAACGATTTTGACAAGAACAATGCAAAGAGCCATTTTGACGCACAAATACTCTCGCATCTATGCCTACAATCTTTCGATCAGGCAAAGCCTTAGAAAGCCTTTCAATTACGATATTATCATTATCATCTTTATACAATGGAACGATTAAAGCGTTATTGACAAAAACAAAGTTTGCATAAGTAGCACCCATTCTACGATTATCATAAAAAAAAGGCTTAGGCAATGGTAATGGCAATAAATTAAATCCTGTTTTTTCAAGCTCTTCTTGCATTTTCTTTAAAGGTAAAAAATGTTCATCTTTTTCATCTTCACAAACGCAATGTGCTATCGTATTTTTATTGATAAATCGAGCCAAAATATCCACATGAGAATCCGTATCATCTCCTTTAATAAAACCATTTTCTAGCCAAAT
Source organism: Campylobacter sp. B0100352/1 (assembly GCF_020135855.1). Classification (NCBI taxonomy): domain Bacteria; kingdom Pseudomonadati; phylum Campylobacterota; class Epsilonproteobacteria; order Campylobacterales; family Campylobacteraceae; genus Campylobacter; species Campylobacter sp. B0100352/1. Next base: position 16,733 of record NZ_JACHTP010000008.1, on the reverse strand, counting down.
AATATGTTTTAATCCAAAAATTTCTTTTAATTTTTGATCGATTTGGGTTTTATCAAGATGGGAATTTCTATTTGCATTTAAAAGGCAATTTGTCGTCGTAAGCATAGTGCCATCGCCATTAAAATCAATACTTCCACCCTCTAAGACCATATCGATTTTTTCAAGTTTTTCTTTAAATTTTATATTAAAAAGTTTAGAATTTACAGCATTGTCTAATTCGCTTTGAAATTTATTTCCCCAAGCATTGAAGGTAAAATCAAGAGCTTGCAAACGATCATCCTTTAAAATATCTATAGGACCAAAATCCCTTATCCATGTATCGTTTGTATCACATTTAAAAAATTCAACGTTTTTTATATCCTTAAAAGGGATAAAATCTTGATCTTGCGGAGCAATCAATAAAACTTTTTGAAATTGACTCACTACTCTTACAAATTCTTGATAGCTTTTTAAAATTTCATCCAAATAAGGCTTCCAATCCGTTTTTTCATGTGGTAAAGAAAGGATTAAATATTCTTGCTCACTCCATTCTGGAATTGATTTTATCATTATATACCCTTATTGATTAAAAAATTTAATTGTGTTTTTGAAATAAATTTAAGAAAGTAGCCCAAAAAAGGGCTAAAAATTATTTAAAAAAGATTTTCATTTTGCCGTTATTTAAAACGAGTTTGCCATTTTCATTTGAAATTTTAAAAGTTCCATTGAAATTAGAAAGAAAGGAATTTTCAAAATTCATAACATCCATAGGATGGCAAAGCATTTGAGTTGATGCAGCACGATCTCCGTTGATTTTTATAGCATCGCCATTATTAGTGTATGATCCAAAAAAGCGATTGCAACCTGCATAACCGTAAAATTTATCTTTATCAAAGCTAATATTTGGAGTTTCTTCAGCATTCTTAGGATCAAATGTTTTTCCATCAACAACTATTTTTTCTATTTTTAATTGCTGATTTTGCACTAATTTATTTTGAGTGTTTGCATCAGAAGATACTGAAGTACTTGCACAACCAGCAAAACAAGCAGCTGCTAAAGTCATTTGTAAAGTTTTTTTCATCTTTTATCCTTTAAATTTGAAATTGCTTTAATTCATTATCAAGATTATGACATACTATTTTTAACTCATCAGCAACTTGAAGTAAAATTTTTGAAATTTCTTCATTTTTTTCACTCGCCTCAACATTTTCTTCCATTCTCATTAACAAATCTTGTATATTTTCTTGACTTACTTTTATTTTTTGGCTGCATTGATGCACAAGATTTTTCGCATCTTGATTGCAAAATTTAACCTCATTTGCACTATTGGCTAATAAATTAGTATCTTCATTTAAAGAATAAATTTTTTGAGAATTATCCTTAAGCTCATTAGCCACTTTTTCTATGCTGATTAATAATTCTTTTGTGATAACCGCGACACTATTTAAAAATTCTTCACTGTTATTCGCAAGCAATCTTATATCTTCAGCAATAACAGAAAATCCTTTGCCATAAACCCCAGCTCTTGCAGATTCTATACTCGCATTTAAAGATAAAAGATTTGTTTTATCAGCAATTTCATTCATCATCTGGGTGGCTTTTTGTATATTTTTTGCTTGTTCAACCATATCTGAAATTTTCTTAGCCAAACTGTTTTCACTTTCAGCAAGATCTGTAACTTTTTGTGCCACTGAAAATAACGACTTAAGCATTTGTTCTAATAACTCATAAGATTTATCATTTGCAGTATTTGCATCACTTGATAAATTAGCTAATTCTCTTAAATCAGAACCTATATTATTTCCAAGATGAAAACTTGAATCAATTTTTTTGTGATTTAATTCCGTAATTTCATTTAAAGAAGTTGCATTTGAATTTAAAAGAACACTTTGATGTTCCACATTTTTAGAACTCAAACTCGCTTCACTTACAGCTTTATGAGTTTTTTCGATAAATTGATTGATATATCCACAAGCAGTTGCGATTTCATCATGCCCTTTAATACGGATTCGTGCTTTTAAATTTCCACTGCCTTGAGCCAACTCTCTAGCATGGTTTAAAAGTTCCAAAACAGGACGTCCTACAACGATCTTTAGTATAAAAAGCACAACAGCTAAAGTGAGTATTAAAGCAATTGTAAAAATCACTATATAGGTTTGGCTTGTTTTTGAGATATCTTTTTCTACACTTTCTAAAGAATGATATACATCCATAACCCCTATCACACTGCCTTCTTTTACATTTGCATGACAGGCTATACATGTTTTATTTGCAACCAAAGGACGAATAAGCCTTAAATGATCTACTCCATTAATATTTTGCTCTAAGGAAACCAAACTAGGATTAGAAAATTGACTTAAAATAATATTTTCATTAGAAATCAAAGGCTTCTTAATATCAAAAAGTTCTATTGTTTCTTTTGATGGATAAATTTTTATATCGCTAATCCCTTCAATACTCTTAGCATCATTAATTGCTTCTTTTATTTTATCTGGATCACCCAAATTCATAGCCATTCTCATGGTTTGAAAAACTAAATTACTGACCGTATTAAGATTTTCTTTACTGATTTGATTGGCTGTATTTTTAAAATCAAAACTAACGATAATTTGCATTATCACAAAACTAAACAATAAAACAATAAAAATTGCCGAAGAAACTTTAAATCCAATGGTTTTAAACATTTTAAATTGCTTTCATAAATAAAATACTATAAACCATTGTACTTAAAATTATTTAAACTAAATTAAATAATATTTTAATTTTCAATAAATTTAATGTAAAAAATGTCTCACTCCGGTAAAATAAAGAGCCATAGCGTATTCATCCGCAGCTTTTATCACTTCATCATCCCTTATACTTCCACCAGGTTCAACTATAGCTTTAACTCCAACTTTACTTGCTTCATCTATGCTATCTCTAAATGGAAAGAAAGCTTCACTTGCCAAAACACAACCTTGTAAATCAAGTCCCATTTCATTAGCCTTAGCAATGGCTGCTTTTGCTGCATCAATTCTGCTCGTCATTCCCATACCTATAGCCACCATAGCTCCATTTTTAACATAAACGACATTATTTGATTTTGTAAATGCAGCAATTTTCATGGCAATTTCTAAATCTTGAAGTTCTTCCCTACTTGCTTCTCTTTTTGAAACAAGCTTGGCATTTTTAAGTTCATCATTGCCTACTTCATCGCTATTTTGATACACAAATCCACCATCGATATGTTTAAAATCATACGCATCAAAACTACGCACTAAATAAGGATTTTCTTGAGTGAAAATTTTAATACGTTTTTTACCCTCAAATACTTCCAAAGCCTCTTTACTTACATTCGCAGCGATTATCACTTCAACATAAATTTCATTTATTTTTTCAGCCAAAGTTTTATCAAGTGTTCCATTGATCGCAACCACTCCACCATAAGCACTTACATTATCACATTTTAATGCGCTAATATAGCTTTGCAAAAGATTTTCTTTGATTGCAAAACCACAAGGATTTCCATGTTTTACTATTGTAACTGCTGGAGAATCGCCAAAACTACTGGCTAAATTTAAAGCCGCATTAATATCAGTAAGATTGTTAAAACTAGCTTCACCTTTAAGGGCTTTGAAATTGGTACTAAAGAAAGAATCAAACTCATATAAAGCACCTTTTTGATGAGGATTTTCCCCATATTTAGTATCAAAAACCTTTCGTCCTACTATAAATTTACTTGATCCAAAACCCCCATTAAAACGTTCATTCATATAGTTTGCTATATAAGAGTCATAATTTGCCGTATGTTCATAAGCTTTTATCATTAAATTTAAACGGAATTTTTCATCATTTTTTCCACTTTTTAAAGCCTCAATCACCTCTTCATAATCAAGCGGATTACAAATCACCATCACATCTTTATAATTTTTTGCCGCAGATCTGATCATCGCAGGTCCGCCTATATCGATATTTTCTATGATTTCATCAAAGTCATCACTCATAATAGTAGTCTTTTTAAAAGGATACAAATTCACACACACTAAATCAATACCTAAAATTCCATTTTCTTTGGCTTGTTTAACATGATTTTCATCATTTCTTTTATGTAAAATTCCCCCATGAATTTTAGGATGCAAGGTTTTTACTCGCCCTTCAAAAAGCTCAGGACTTTTTGTAAAATCACTCACTTCTACAACTTTTATCCCATTTTCTTTTAAAATTTTAAAAGTTCCACCCGTTGAAAGAAGCTCAAAACCTAAATTTTCAAGCTCTTTAGCAAATTCTACTATACCTTCTTTATCGCTAACACTAAGTAATGCTCTCATTTTATTCCTTTTAATTATTTATCTTGTAATAGCCATATCAGTTTTATCACAATATGTTCTATCTAAAGTACAGGCCAGATTAAGGCATTTTCCACCTTCAGAGAGATTATATTCTCCACCCTTGCCAAATACATAAAAAATTCCTAAATTATAGCAAAATTTTGCCATATCACCTTTATTAATATCTGGAATATCATTATAACCACTGCAGGCTTTATAGTAAAATTTATGTGCTTTTTTATAATCTCGCTCTACTCCTAATCCTTTTGTATATAAAACACCTAAATTGCCACAAGCAATATAATTATTACCATTACAAGCTTTGGTATAAAATTCAACAGCTTTTTCATAATCTTGTTTTACACCTAGTCCTTTTGCATATAAAAAACCTAAATCATTGCACATAGGATAAACATTACCCTTGCAAGCTTTGGTGTAAAATTGACTTGCTTTTTTATAATCTTGTTTTGTGCCTAATCCTTTTACATATAAAATACCTAAATTACCACAAGAGGTATAAATATCATTATTGCAAGCTTTGGTGTAAAATTGACTTGCTTTTTTATAGCTTTGTTTTACACCTAGCCCATTTGCATATAAAACTCCTAAATTATTACAAGCATCATAAACATTACCATTACAAGCTTTGGCATAAAATTGACTTGCTTTTTTATAATCTTGTTCTACATCTACATACTGATATAACATACCTAAACTATAACAAGCATCATAAACATTACCATTACAAGCTTTGGTATAAAGCTTAGAAAGTACTTTATAATCCACTTCCATATCTACTTTTTTATATTGAGATAACATACCTAAATTATAACAGGCAGAATAATTGTTAGCATTACAGGCTTTAGTATAAAATTCACTTGCTTTTTCATAATCTTGTTTTACACCTAATCCACCTTCATAAAAAACGCCTAAATTATAACAGGCAGAATAATTGTTAGCATTACAGGCTTTAGTATAAAGTTCATAAGCTTTTTTATAATTTTGTTCTACGCCTAGCCCATTTGCATAAATAAAAGCTAAACCATAACAAGATCCATAAATATTATTATTATCGCAAGCTTTTTCCCAAAACATTTTGGCCTTAGAATAATCCCGATTTACACCTCTACTATACATATAAGCAGTTCCTAAATTATTACAAGCATCATAAATATTATTATCACAAGCTTTGGTATAAAACTCAACAGCTTTTTTATAATCTTGTTTTACACCCAGTCCATTTGTATATAAAACTCCTAAATCATAACAAGCGTCATAAACATTACCCTTACAAGCTTTGGCATAAAGCTTGTAAATTGTTTTGTATTTTTGTTTTACACTTACTTTTTTATCCTTATATAGTTTAGCTAAATAGTAACAAGCACCATAAACATTGCCATTACAAGCTTTGATATAAAATTGACTTGCTTTTTCATAGCTTTGTTTTACTACACCTAGTCCTTGAATGTAAAAAGTACCTAAATAGAAACAAGCAGGATAATAATTATTTTTGCAAAGACCAGTCCATATTTCATAAGCTTTTTGATAATCTCCTTTTTTATAACACAAAGAACCTAAATTAAAACATTCTTTATTGCTTTTACACTCTTCTTTTGCTGCTAAAATTCCTAAAAATATAAACAAAAACAAACAAACTTTTTTCACTTTAACTCCTTAAAGATTACCTTTCTAAATACTTTTTAATTTTTTCATAAGCTTCGTTTATTTTTTGGAATTTTTCTACCCCTTTTTTGATTTCTTCTTCACTAACATTGTTTGCATTTAAAATATCAGGATGGTATTTTTTCGCTAAATTTCGGTATTGTTTTTTTACAGCACTGATATCAGCATTTTTTGGTAATTCTAAAATTTCAAAAGCCTCATCTAGACTTATTTGTTGTTTAGAAGTATTTAAATTTGAAAAATTATTGATAAAATTCTCTAACTCATTCTGACTTATATCAAAAGCCTGTGCAATTTGTCCTAAAATTTCTTTCTTTTTAGGGCTAAATTCTGCATCAATAAAAGCCATAAAAACAAGCACTCTAAGCACATTAAAACGCTCACTTTTTGGCAAAGGAACTTCTCTTAAAAAATCTTTTGCAACCTCAAAAGCATCATTTAAATTTTCTTTGTGCTCATTAAAACTTGCTTTTAAAAATTCTCTTTCTCGCCTATCTTTTGCATTTGCATCTAAAATTTGGGTGATCATATCAGCTTCATCTTGACTGATTCTGCCGTCACTTTTTGCAATTTTTGCCAAAAGTGCAATCACATAATAATTCATCCGTCTTTTAATTTCATCCATTCTTTCTTCAACTACTCCACGCATAAAGCCTTTTGCAAAACCTTTAACACCGCGTGCAGTAGAATTAAAAAAATCTTGTTTTTCCCAAGTTTTATAATACCAATAAAAAACCAAGATAACTAAAATGATTAAAATTAAACTCATTGAATTTGCTCTTTAAAACTTTCAAAATAAAGATTTTCAAGCTCTTTTTTACTTAAATTAATTTCATCGAGTCTAAAACAATCCTCATCGGTACTTACGCCTAATTTGTGAGCTTTTATCTTAAACTCTTGAATTAATTGCAAAAATTGCTCTTCACATGTTTCATCAACGCCTACTATAACACGACTAAAGCTTTCATCAAAAATCATTTTTTTATCGCTAAAACCACTTTTTAAAATCGCACCTTTTTTAGAAATAGCACACATTTTTGCCAAAGTTATAGCAATACCGCCAACTCCTACACTATTTGCACATTCAAGCAAGGATTCTTGATTTGCTTTATAAAGAAAATCCCAAAGCATTAATTCTGCTTTATAATCTATATTTTTAAGATTTCCTGCTACTTTTTTATCTTGAATTTTCATCACTAAAGAACCGGCAAAATGACCTAAAGTTTCTCCTAGAAGATAGATTCTAATTCCAGCCTTATCAAAATTTGCTTTTAGAACGCGATTAGAATTTTCTAAAACGCCAACATTTACAATCGTAGGACTTGGATAAATACTCACCCCTTCTGTTTCATTATATAAAGAGACATTACCGCTAACCACTGGAGTATTTAATTCTTTACAAGCTTCCTTAATGCCTTCACATCCTTGTGCAAATTGCCACATCACTTCAGGATTTTGCGGATTTCCATAATTTAAACAATCGCTAATCGCTAAAGGCTTAGCTCCCGTACAAGCTACTTTTCTTCCAGCACTTGCCACAGCAGCACTTGCGCCTACTTTTGGATCAATATAATTTAAACGAGAATTGCATTCTATAGCCATTGCTATTGCTGCATTGTTTTCTTTTACGCGTATAACACTCGCACCTAATTTTCCATCGGCTTTAATTGTATTGGTTTGTACGCTTGAATCAAATTGATCATAAACAAAAGCTTTATCATTAACATTTTCATTTTTTATCATCTGAATAAATAAGTCTTGTACATCATTTTTTAATTCAAATTGATAATCTTTAATGCTATCTAGATATTTTGGCTTACTTATTGGACGATCTAAAATAGGTGCTTTTTCACTTAAAGGCTCAATAGGTATCATTCCTACAAGCTCATTATTCCAAAAAAGCTCCATATTTCCCGTATCTGTCACTTCACCAATCACAACAGCATCTAAATCCCATTTTTTAAAAATTTCTATAACTTGATTTTCGCAACCTTTTTTTGCACAAATAAGCATTCTTTCTTGAGATTCACTAAGCATCAATTCATAAGGCGTCATACCACTTTCACGCATAGGAGTTTTTTCAAGATAAAGCTTCATTCCACTTCCGCTTCGTCCTGCCATTTCAAAAGAACTTGAAGTAAGTCCAGCAGCTCCCATATCTTGAATTCCTACAATCAAATCACTTTTAAAAAGCTCTAAACACGCCTCCATTAAAAGTTTTTCACTGAAAGGATCTCCTATTTGTACTGTTGGTCTTAAACTTTTATTTTGCTCATTAAAGCTATCGCTAGCCATAACAGCACCACCAAGCCCATCTCTACCCGTTTTTGATCCTACATAAATTACAGGATTTCCTACCCCTTCAGCTTTAGCATAAAAAATATCTTCTTTTTTGCAAATCCCTAATGCAAATGCATTGACTAAAATATTTCCATTAAAACATTCATCAAAAGAACATTCTCCACCTATGGTTGGAACACCCATACAATTTCCATAATGAGAAATTCCACTTACAACACCTTTTACAAGATATTTTTGATGATTTCCATATTTTTCATCATAAATATTTCCAAATTTTAAAGAATTAAGTCCAGCAACAACTCTTGCACCCATAGTAAAAACATCGCGTAAAATTCCACCTACTCCAGTTGCCGCCCCAGCAAAAGGTTCAATAAAGCTAGGATGATTATGACTTTCAACCTTAAAAACCGCTGCCATATCTTGACCAATATCAATTACCCCTGCATTTTCACCAGGACCTTGAATTACCCAAGGCGCTTTGGTTGGAAAACCATTAAGGTATTTTTTACTTGATTTGTAAGAGCAATGCTCACTCCACATAGCAGAAATAACACCTAATTCAAGTAAATTAGGTTCTCGTCCAAGAATTTCTAAAATTTGATCATATTCTTCATCGCTGATTTTATGTGCTTTTATAATTTCTTTATCCATTTTATTACCTTTCATTTTCCTAAACAAAAATTACTAAACATTTCATCTAAAATTTCATCTCTTTCAAAATCTTTAGTAAATTTAGAAAGTTCGCCTATTGCCAAATTTAATTCAAATGCAAAAAGCTCTAGAGAATTTTCTTTTAAAAGATCTTTTGCTCTTGATATAGCCTCACTTGCAATTTTGCAAGAATTAATTAACTCCAAAGAACTTACCATAGTATCTTCAGCATCAAAAGAATTGAGATATTTTTCCAATTCCTCTTTAAGCAAATTAATATCATTTTGGGCGCTAAGTTTTATAAAATCTATATTTTGACTATTTTCAAAAACCTCACACAAATCAGTTTTGTTTAAAATCCAAAATACCTTTTTATCGCTATCTTGCAATAAATTATAAATTTCTAAATCTTCTTTATCTTCTTTTCTAGAAGAATCAAAAACAGCCAAAATGATATCCGCATCTTTTAAACTTTTTTTACTTAACTCTACACCTATTTGTTCTATTTTATCTTTACTTTCTCTAATGCCTGCTGTATCGATAATGCGAAGCAAATAAGAACCTAATTTAAAATTTTCCTCTATGGTATCACGAGTTGTCCCTGCTATATCTGAAACTATGGCTCTTTTATAAGAAAGTAAAGCATTTAAAAGAGAAGATTTTCCAACATTTGGTTTGCCTACTATAGCTATTTTAAAACCTTCTATAAGTCCTTTTTTGCTTTGAGAAATCGTATAAATTTCTCTTAAAATTTTAGCATTATCTTGACACATAAGGCTAATTTGCTCTAATAAATCGGGTGGCAAATCATCATCAGCATAATCAATACTTGTTTCTACAAAAGCCAAAGTTTTAACCAAATCGGTGCGAATTTTTTCTAAAAGGTCTCCTAAATCACCTCGCATATTTCTTGCGATAACTTTAGCTGCAAGAGCAGATTTTGAAACGATTAAATCTTGTATGTTTAAAGCCTTTAAAGGAGTCATTTTTCCATTTAAACATGCTCTTTTGCTAAATTCTCCAGCTTGAGCTAATCTAGCTCCTAAATTTACAAGCTCATCAAGCAAAATCTCACTCACGCTAAAACCACCGTGAATTTGAAATTCCACTATATCTTCACCTGTAAAACTAAAAGGCGCTTTAAAATATATAATTATAGCCTCATCTAAAAATTCATCTTTGTGATTATAAAGCTTGGTAAAAGTAGCATAACGCGGAATTAATTCTTTTTTTTTGCTTATTTTTGATGCAATTTCTAAAGCTCTTTCACCGCTTAATCTTACAATAGAAATCGAACCTATTCCGTGCGCTGTTGCAATTGCTACTATAGTATCATTCATCTTTTTTTAAAAAATCATTTATAACTATAAATCTTTGATTATTATTTTGCTTAATGCCCACATACTTATGCGGAAATTCACTTCTTAGTCTTTCTAAAGCAATCTTAATTAAAACACCATCCAATGGCTTTGTTTGACCACTTCCATAAAGTCTAATTTTTTCAACAACGCTTTGAAGATAACCTTGCATACCTTGAATTTGATCCTCTAAAAAATGAGATATTTCAAGACGCACTAAAAGATTATATCTCGCATTAATCCAGCTATGTAAAAGATAAGAAATAGCTTTATAGCGATGAGCTTCTTTTCCTATAAGCAAAGCAGCATCTTCGCCATCTAAATGGATAAAGACGCTTTCTTCATTATACATTTTTAATTCTTTTAAGGCAATATCAAAACAAGTGGAATTAAGCAATTTTTCAAGCTGAATCTTAATTTCATCTAAAATATTTTGGATATTTCTAGTGTCTTTGCTTTCGCGATGAAAACTATCAAAAATCTTATCGTTTTTAACGATATAATTTTCTTTAGGTTTTATGTTTTCTATTGTAATGCTTTCTTTATTTTCTTCTATTTTTTCACAAAAATTTTTTTCATGGATTTTATTTGTTTGGAAATTCTTTTTTGTGTTTTTCTTAAATTGTTTTTTTTTGCTTTCAACCTCGATAATAATATTTTTACAACCAAAACCCAAAAAACCTTTTTTTGGGAGTTGTATAATAGTATATTCTAGATCAACAACAGAACAATCTAAACTTTTAGAAGCTTCAATCAATGCTTCTTCAAGATCTTTAGCTTCAACTCTCATTTTTTGCACTCCATTTTATTTTTTATGATGTTCTTTAGCAAAAATTTTATTAATAATCAGTTGCTGAATAAAAGAACAAAGATTGTTAATAAACCAATAAAGAGTAAGTCCTGCAGGGAAAGTCACAAAAAAGAAAGTAAATACCACAGGTAAAAATTTCATAATCTTAGCCTGCATAGGATCTTGAATTGTCATCGGTGTAACAAGTTGTTGTACAAACATTGTTGCTCCCATTAAAATCGGAAGAACAAAATAAGGATCCATAATCGATAAGTCATGTATCCAAAATATCCAAGGTGCAGCTTTTAACTCAATAGCATTTAATAACACGCGATAAATTGCAAAGAAAATTGGAATTTGTAAAAGTATAGGCAAACATCCACTCATAGGATTTGCACCGTGTTTTTTATAAAGTTCCATCATATGAACATTCATTTTTTGAGGATCGCCCTTATAACGCTCTCTTAGCTCTTTCATTTTTGGAGCTAAATCTTTTAATTTATTCATAGAAATCATAGATTTGTAGGTTAAAGGGAATAAAATAAGACGGATGATTAGCACCATTACAACTATAGACCAACCCCAATTTCCTATGTGATTGTGCAAGAAATTTAAAAATACAAACATAGGCTTTGCAATAAAAGTAAACCAGCCGTATTCAACTACAGCTTCAAGACGAGGATCTATACTTCTTAATATTGCATGCTCTTTTGATCCTATATAACCCCCCGCTTCAAATTTATTATCACTAGAGGCAAAAACTAAAGGATTTTCATGAGTATCTTTTCCTATGGTTACACTTAAAGGTTTTTCAAAATTGTAAAAAAATGTAGCATAATATCTATCAAAAGCCGATGTCATCCAGATATTTTGCATATTCTCTTCTTTATCCACTTTTCCATCTTCAAAAGTATGGATGGTTTCTTTATCATCCATAGCTAATGCTCCATGCACTGTGTAAGTATCAACCGCTATATCAGGGCGAGAACCTGGGCTTATAAAATAATGGCTATTTTTATTAAGACTAACTTCAATTTTATAATTTCCCAAAGGATAAAAAGTGATATTTTTTTCAACAATCAAACCAGAAGAAAGTTTTTGAGTAAGTTTTATAGCTTTGCTACCATTTTCATCCACAAAAAGCTCTTTACAATCTGTACTATAAGGAGTTTTAAAAGCCTCAGCATTTATAGTTTCATCACTAAAACGCATCTCCAAAGGATAAGGAAAGCTATTTTTAGGAATCAAATTGATAAATTCGCCATTTTCATTTTGATATTTTTTATCTTTAAGATAAAAACTTGCAATTCTACCCAAAGCATCAATTTTAGCCTCAAAATGATCGCTTTTAATATCAGCTATAATCTGATTTTGTAAAGCATTCTCTTGAATTTCTACAGGTTGAGCGTTATGTTTTGGTGCGTTAAATTGTGAATTAGTTTCAACTTTTGTGATATTTTGATTTAATTTAGGAGGATTTTTTGGTATAAAAAAATAATCATACACAATAAAAAATAAAAAAGAAAGCACTACGGCTAAAAGTATGCGTTTTTGTTGAAAAAAATTATTTGTATTATTCACTAGCTTATCCTTTTAAATATAATTTTGACAAAATAAAAAGTTCTATCATTATAGGGTATATAAAAATAGCAAAGTTTTTTTTGAGATAAAAAAATTGGTTTAAAACAAAAATTGTAAGGAGTTATTTTTTTTCTAATTTTTGGATAATCAAACCCACCTTTAAAAAAAGGATTACATCTTAAAATTCTCATAAGAGTGAAATAAAAAGCTGAAAAAAAATCTTTTTTTTGGAATTGCCAATAAGCATATTCTGAACAAGAAGGATAAAATCTACATACAGAAGGCTTAAGTGGGCTTAAAAATTTTTGATAAATCATTAACAATTTTAAACACGCTATTTTAAACATTGTAGCTTCTTTAAACCCCATTTTAAGCTTCTCTCTAATTTAGAAAAAGAAAATTGAGTGATTTCATTTTTCGCAACAAAAATATATTTTCCATTATAAATTTCTGTTTCAATTTGAGAAAACAAAGCTCTTAAGATACGCTTGGAGCGATTTCTAATCACTGCTTTTCCAACTTTTTTACTTGCAACAACTGCCATTTTTTGCTCATCGCATTTGAGATAAAAAATAATAATGCCATCACAATACCATTTTTTTCCCAATTTATATACAGCTGAAAATTCTTCATTTTTGCTGATTTTTTCAAAAAATTTCACACAGCGAGTCTTTTTCTACCTTTAGCACGTCTTGCATTGATCACTTTGCGACCATTTTTACTTTTCATTCTAACACGAAATCCGTGAGTACGTTTTCTTGGAGTACCATGTGGTTGATAAGTTCTTTTCATTTTAAATTTTCCTTAATTTTATTTTTGAAAATAAAGAATAAAAGCGAATTCTACCTTAATCTTACTTATAAATTGCTTTTATAGTTAAGATTAATTTTTTTTTGCTAAATTTTTAAAAAAATCAGTATTTTTAATTTTATAGATAATTTTTAAGTTTGCAGTCAATGATAAGAAGTTTATATTATTTAAAAGCTATGGGATATAATTTTACAGACAATAAGCCTCATAAGATTTTATCAAAAATAAAAAATTTTGAAGACTTAAGATCAAATGTACAAAAATGCAATCTATGTCATTTTTCAAAATTCCGTCGTTTTACGCTAATGGAAAATCAATTAAAACCAGTTAATTTAATGATTTTAGATACTTTTGGACAAAAGATTGAAAATGAAAATGGTTGCATTCTAGAATCAAAAAAAGGTAAAACATTGCAAAGTTATATTTATAATATCTTAGGGCTTAAAAAAGAGCAATTTTATTTTTCATATCTTTTTAAATGTTTTTCTAATGGAAAATTTGATGATTTTTCGCTACAATCTTGCTTACCATTTTTTTGGAATGAAGTAGAATTACTTCAACCTAAATTCATCCTTTGCTTGGGAGAATATGCTTTTAATAGCTTGGGTTTTTCCGATTTTAATGCTTTAAGAGGAGAAATTTTTACTCATAAAGATTTCTTTTTTATGGCTAGTTTTGAACTTGAATTTATAGAAAAAAATCCAAGTTATGAAAAAAAATTTATAGAAGATCTAAAAAAAATTAAAGGATTTTTATGAAAAAAATATTATTAATTTTGGGATTATGTTTTTGCTTTCTTGTAGCTAGAGAACAACGATTAGTAGATATACCGCCTTCTGAGAATTTTTATCCCAATCTAAGCACTCAAGAATGTGGGATAAACTGTCTTTTTGACCTATTAGAATCTAGACTTTACCTTAGTTTTTTAAGTGAATTTAGCGATCAAAAAGATCAATTTTTATCCAATGTTTATGCAAAACTTTTAAATTCTATTACAGATTTTGATCAAGCTGTACAAAAAATTACAGCAGTTAAATTGGCCATTATTATTCCTGAAAAAACAATTAAAAGCTATTCTAACACTATTGTAAATTCTAGCATTGCCTATCTTTTAAGACAAAGAGCAGATATTAAAGTTAAAGTATTTTTAATAGGCACAGAAGATGAAAACAAAATACACCAAACTCTTGATCAAATAGAAGCTCAAGGTTATCAATATGTTATTGCAGCTTTTACTCTAAAGGGTGCTTACGCTCTTAAAGATTATTCTAAGAATATGAAGATATTTATCCCAACTCTTCATAAAAATTTTGCCTCTAATTTAAATCAAAATATAATTTTTGGTAGCATAGATTATGATGCTCAAATTATGGCTCTTTTACAAAAAGCTAACTCCAATATAGCAATTTTTGGAGATAATTCTATTTTATCAGATAACCTAAATACACGTATATTACTCAATAGTAAAAATCAAAATGCAAGAATTTATAAAATTGATGGAGAAAAACTTGATTTTTATAAATTACTAAGATCTCAAGGAAGTTTAAATCAAGCTTCTATTTTTTTTAATACACCTTTAGTAAAAACAGCGCTTACAAGCTCTCAATTACGTGTTTATAATATACATCCTTATATATTATTATCCACTCAAATAAACTATAATCCTGCATTTTTAAATCTTACTCAAGAAGCTGATAGAAAAAATTTTATTATTGCAAATTCTATTAATAATCATGACGATAATTTATCTTATTTGAATGAAATTTTTAACCAAAATATAGATTACAATTGGGTAGCTTACGCAACAAGCATAGGAACTGATTATTTTTATACCAATTTTTTAAATCAAGAAAGCAAAAGTATTTTTGATGAAAAAATTGAAGACTCGCAGGTTTTATACAAAGTCCATCTGATGCAAAGCGTCAAATCAAATTTTGAAGAATTAAAATAATTCTTCAAAAAGTTTTTTAATTTCTGGTTCCATTCTGGCAGGTTTTTCTTTTTTTATATAAGCAAGAGTTCCATTTAATTTAAAAATCCTATCTTTATCCTTGTAAATTTCTTGCAAAATTTCCACAGAAGCATTTTTAATTTCTAAAATTTTTGTTTCAACTTCTATTATATCTCCAAGTTTAGCAGGTTTTATAAAATTACAATTTGCTTTTGTAAGCAAAAAATGGCCATTAGTAGCATCAAATATCAAAGCTTTTTTAGAAAATAAAACTTCACTTCTAGCTCTTTCGCAAAATTTTAAATAATTGCTATGATAGACCACTCCGCCAGCATCCGTATCTTCGTAATAAACTCTTATCTTCATCCTAGTCCTTTTTTATATCTAAGTTTTTATTTTACCCTTAAATTTATCAAGAAAGGTGAAAAAGTAAATTTCTTATTCAAATATAAAGCCTTAATATTATTTTGCGCTAAAGCTTCTAAAATCTCTATAAGTTCAAACTTATTTAAAACTTTAAAATCATTGAGAAGTTTTAAATAAAGATCTAAACTCATTCTAGAATCTAAGTCTGTATTGACTTGAAGTTCTCTAAGATTTTTCTTACTTATATAAAAACGTTGATCCTTAAAATAAAAATAAGATTCTAAATTCTTATCTTTTAGTAAAAAATTATAAAAACTCATAAGACTTTCTTTATTGTTTAAATCTAAAAAATTAAGATAAAAATTCTTTTCTTCTAAAGCCAATTTTAAATCATTTAAAGTATGAAAAGTATTAAAACTTTCATCGTTTTTTAAAGCATAAACGATATTTTTATGTTCTTGTTTTTGAGTGATGGTGTATTGTAATAAAGGATTTTTATAATGTGTATCGCTATTGATTAAAACATTAATATAAAAAGCATCTTGAGTCTTTTTAATTAATTGAAGTAAAGACATAAGCACAGAAGGGATATAAAAAGAATTGATATCTAAATTTAGATACTTATTGTAAGTATTTACATAAGTTAATTCTTGATTAAAAACTAAAGGCTGTTCTTTTAAATTAAAAAGCATTGTTCCGCCTAATCCTACCAAACCTAGATTTTTTAAATTTTCTAAAGCTTTTCTTTTTTCTAAATCAATTTGAAGTATTTTTTGCATTGTTTTTCCTTTCTTTAAATATATTCTTTACTCTTTAATCCCATGTTCTTTAGCATAAGCTCTTATCTTAGCTCTAAGTTCTTCGGGGAAGTTAGCCCTATATATAGCAGGGATTCTAGGATCAAGCTTAGCATCAAGGTCTCCTTTTTTGTAAATAAATTCCAATCTTTCAGGTGT
>NZ_JACHTP010000007.1:0-70264 GCF_020135855.1 Campylobacter sp. B0100352/1 | reverse complement strand
CGTTGACCCCTATTAAAGTATAAGTTTTTGAAGCTAAGCTTTTAAAATGTTCATTTTTACTTAAAGCTATACAAGCTTTATTTTTAGAAGTGCTTGTAAAATCAATATTTTCTAATTCTTTATCCAAACCACTTTCTATAGCCTTTTTACTAGATTCATTACTTGAAATTCCCATAAAAATAAAATCTGTTTTATTAACAAAAATAAGCTTTAAACATTCCTTATCATCGCCCACTTTAAAATTGACTTCTTTAACCCCGCTAAAATCTTTTAAATCAACGTTTTCAACCCCGCTGACATTACTCATCGAATTGATCGTGCTTAAAGCATCATTTTTTAAAGCATAAATGCTGATATCATTGATCAAAGTTTTAAGATTATTTAAAGATTTACTTAATTCTGCCTCATCTTTACTTGAGCTTAATTTTGGCAAAGCAATAGCCGCTAAAATTCCTAAAATGATGATCACAAAAACGAGTTCCAAAATCGTAAAGGCTTTTTTCATTTTATATCCTTAAAAAATTTTTACTCCTAGGGCTAAGAATTTCTTCATCAATTTTAACAAATTCTGATCTTTCATAAGCATCCACCGCAGCTCTTGCGATCATCAAAGCATTATCAGAGCAATATTTTAAGGGAGCCAATCTTAATTTTATATGATGTTTTTCACACAAGCTTTTTAAACGCGACCGTAAATTTAAATTCGCACTCGCACCCCCAACAACACCAAATTCTTTAAAAGAATACTGCTTGAAAATTTTCTCTAATTTATCCATGATATGTTCACAAGCAGCTTCTTCAAAGCTATAAGCGATTTCTGCTTTTATATTCTCATCTAAATTTTCATGCTTTAAAATTTCTAAACGCACTGCATTTTTAAGCCCTGAAAAACTATAGGCTAATTCTTTAGAATGCTTTAAAGGAATGCTAAATTTTATATTTTTATTTTTAGCATTTTTGGCCAAATTTTCTATAATCACTCCTCCAGGATAAGCCAAACCCATCATTTTAGCCACTTTATCAAAACTTTCTCCAAAACTATCGTCACTTGTGTTAGCTAAAATTTGAATTTCTCTTTCATTATTGATGTAAAGCACCATAGTATGCCCACCACTTACAAGCAAAATTCCCATATTAAAAATAGCCTTTTCCTCCAAAAAAAGACTATAAATATGGCCTTTAAGATGATTGATCGCAATTAGAGGTAAATTTAAACTTGAAGACAAAGTTTTAGCCATGGTTATACCGCCAAGCAAGGATACGCTAAGCCCTGGCTCATTTGTCACTGCTATGGCACAAAGTTCGTTAAAATAAGATTTGCATTGCTCTAAAATACTTGGCAGTGCTGCACTATGAAGACGAGCTGCAAGTTCTGGCACAACTCCACCATAAACGCTATGTTCAAGCTCTTGAGATATCTTTTTGTGAAAAATGCATTTTAAATTATCTTTATTAATAATAGCAATGGAACTATCATCACAAGAACTTTCTATAGCTAGGATTAAATTTTTCATTCAAATTCCACTAAAATAGAACCGATAAATTTATCTTTAGCTTTTGCCGCTTTTAAGATGCTTGGATCTAGAATCTTTGCTTTTTTAATCAACTTTGCATCCGTAGTATTTTCTAAAAGCTGCTGTAAATTTGCCCATCTTAATTCATAAAATTCTACACGATAAATTTTACCCGCCATATCTAAAGAATAAGCTTGTTGCATATCTTTTTTATGCACAAAAATATTGCTTTCATCTTTACCATGATCAAAACCTATGATATTAGCACGCACCCCTTTAATACTAGGAATGAAAAAATTTTCCTTAACCTTAACCTTAGTGCCAAAATGCACGATGAGATCTTTTTGATCTGCCTTTATAGCCACCTCATCAAAAGGATCACTAAATTCTAAATACTCGGGATAAATTCTTGTTTGAAAACGATTGCCGTACTGGACAAAAAAAGAAGAACCATCAGCAATAACAGCTGTAAGTTCATTGCTTGTATTGTAATTTAGCTCTTTATTGACTGGAAAAGGCAAATATTTGATCGTTTTTCTTGGATTTTTTAAAGAGAGTAAAATTCTATCATCAAAAAGCTTCACTTCAAGCTCACGATTGATCGCTTCTTTTACACCTTCTGGGGTTAATTCAAAATCTCTTGTAAATTCAATGCCGGCTGTTTTTAAATAATTTTCAATAGCTAAAAGATGATAATAAGCCCTTAAATTAACGGGTAAATTTTTACTCGCCTCATTAGCAAAAGCGGCTTTATGATGAGAAATAACAAAATAAGTCAGAGCCTTAAGCATTTCTGTATCGCCTAATTCTTGAGTTTTGGTATTTTTTAAATGATAGGCATGTTTAGGATCAGCTAAAGAGGAATTGACACTATTAACCGTTTGCGTAGCGATATTTTCAAGATCGGGATATTTGCTTGCATTGATTTCGCTTGTATCGATTACGCTAGAATTTCCCCATCTTTTAGGATTTTGCAAAGCATCCACATAAGTAGGTTTGTAAAATCCCCATCCATCATGAAGATTGATCACCATGCTAACTTCAGGTAATAAAATAAGCTTTTTAATACGCTCAATCGTTTTATAATCAGGATCCTTTGGACTAATACTCGCAAATTTTCGGTTTAAATCGCCATTATTTCCACGAGAACGCTTGATAATACTATCAAAGGCCAAATTAGGCGCCACGATAATCTTACCCTTGGTGATATTATAATCACTCAAAAGCAAACTTGCGGCATGAAAACCACCAGGCTCATCACCTTGAATCCCACCAAAAATCAAAACCGTGTTATTATCGTCTAAGCTTTTTCCATTCTCCCCTACACTAAAATCCAAAGCAAAGACACTCGTATATAAAAACAATACAACTAAAAAAAATTTCATCAAACACCTTTTAAATATTTCCTTGTTTTATCATCATATTCAAAAACTTCTTCAATGCTTGAAATTTTAGGAACTCCAAAATGATCAAGCGCTTTAAAAATCGTCTTTGAAATGTCCAAAAAACTACCCTTATAATTTAAAAAATTTTCCACCCCAACCTCATTAGCCGCATTGATAATCACGCCTAAATGAGGTTCTTTTAAAAGCCAATCTTTGAGTTTAAAAACAGGATATTTTCTTGTACTGATTTCATAAAATTTTAAACTAGAAAGTTTAACAAAATCAATAGGATCTAAAATTTGAGTTTCATGAGTAGAAAAAATAGCTTCTGAAATAGCAAGCTTCATATCAGCTTTTGAAAAATATGCCGTAGTCGCACCATTTTTAAATTCACACATTGCATGAATGATGGATTTTGGCTCTATTAGAGCATCAATATCCTTAAAATCATACAAATGATACGCTTCTATGATTTCAAAAAGCTTATTTACCATGGTTGCGCTATCTATAGTTATCTTAGCTCCCATTGCCCAATTTGGATGCTTGAGAGCATCTTTAGGAGTAACATTTTTTAGATCTTTAATTTTACTTTTGCGAAAAGCCCCACCACTTGCAGTAATATAAAGTTTTTTAATATTTTGTTTATCTTGAAGTAAAAAATTTAAAGCTGAATGCTCGCTATCTACAGGGATAATTTTAGCCCCTTTTAAAAAATTTCCTGCTACCACTAAACTTTCTTTATTAGCAAGAGCAATTTTTTTGCCTAATTCTTTTGCTTTAATAGTGCTTTTTAATCCTGCAAATCCTACTATAGCATTAAGTAAAAAATCATCTTGGCAATTTTGCAAAATTTCTTCCAAACCAGTTTGCCCTATAAAAACCTTATCATGCTTTACTAAATGCTTATCTTTGGCATTTTTTATTGCGACAAATTGGGGCTTAAAAGCTTGAATTTGCTCATTTAAAAGCTTAATATTTTCTCCACAAGCAAGGGCTGAAATTTTGATATTTTTTAAAGCGGCAAGCTTAAGAGCATTAACTCCTATACTTCCAGTACTTCCAAAAACGATCATAGAAAGCTAACCATGACAAAAGCAGCGATAATCACCGCATCAATTCTATCAAGCAAACCACCATGCCCTGGTATTAGATCTCCACTATCTTTTACCCCCGCTTCTCTTTTAAAATAACTTTCCAATAAATCCCCTATAACCGCCATAAAAGCCGAAAAGAAAGAACAAAATAAAGAAAGCCAAAAACCATAAACAAAAATTCCTATCAAAGTTCCAAATATACTAGCAAAAACAAGTCCCCCTATAACGCCTTCTAAGGTTTTATTGGGACTTGTAGGAGAAAAAGGGGTTTTTCCCATAAGCTTTCCTATAAAATACGCGGCACTATCGCAACTTGCAACAATTAAAATCAGCCAAAATAAAGCAAACATTCCATGGCCTAAATACACTTGCCAAAGTGCTAAAATAGGCAAACTAGGATACAAATAAATCAAAACAGGTTTTAAATTTGACTTTTTATACACTTGATATCCAAGGATTAAAAGTGCAGCTAAAATTCCTAAAAACAAAGGCTTTGAAATCATAGTACCCAAAATAAAAGCCAAAGCCAAAGGTATAATGCTTACTTTTTCTAAATTAAAAAGCTTTTTTGCTTCATTAAAAGCCAAAAACAATAAAATTCCAAAAATGATAAAATTGATAAAAAATTGATCAATCAATGCAACGATAATCACCGCTGCAACCATCAATAAACCCCAAATAATCCTAGTTGAATTAAACATTTCTCATCCTTTAAATACTCATATCGATACGATGGATACTTTGTGCGTTTTTAAAATTTTCTTCTTCTTCATTTTCTTCGCTAACATCCTCTTGATCGCTTTTTTCTAATTCTTGTTTGTGTTTTTTCTTTTTTTCTTCTTGCTCTGCTTTTTCTTTGATTTCTTCTTTTATATCGTGCGTTTCATTGACTTTTTCAAGCTTATCGATCACTTTTTCTTCTTCTTGAACAGCTGCCATATTTAAAGCAGCACTAACACCTTCTTTTGCAAGCTCATTACTCGCTTGAGCCGCTGGATAAGCCATATTTTGATTGATAAAATTCATGTTTCCTAAAGGGCTTACTGGCATATTTAATCCTTTGTAATATTAATGCTTTTAAAATTGACATAATTGACAAATGCCTTTTGTTGAACCTTGACAAAATTTCTTAAAGTATAATCGACCCAATAAGAACCTTTTTTTAACTTTGAAAAACTCACGCAAAGTTTTGCGGCAAATTCTATCACATCTTCACTAATGTTTCTCTTGTTTGAGATAACAATCACATGAGAACTTGGAATATCTCTTACATGAAACCATAAATCATCCTTTTTTGCATTTTTTAATAAAATTTCATTTCCTTTTTCATTTTTTCCCACACAAATTTTAAAATCTTGAAAATAAAAATATGCAATATGATCACTTTCTTTATTTTCGTTATTTTTCTTATTGCTCTTTTTAGGCAATAAAATTTCAAGCTCAAACTCATCTTTAGCCTTGGCTAACAAAGCTTTTAAATTTAAAGCGAAATCTAATTTTTCTTCTAAATTATCCCTTTGTATGTTTAAATTTCTAGCTCTTTGTTCCAATTTTTTGGCATTTTTATAAAATAAATTAGCACTCTCTTTAGGACTTGTTTCAAGTTTAAAATGCATTTTTTTATCTTCAAAATCATTGAGTTCAAATTCTCTTTCATGCTCTTTTAAAACACTCAAATTTGCAAACAAAACATCCGCTTTTTTTCTAAACTCTAAAGCCTTTTCGATCAAAAAATCTTCTTGTTCTAAACTTGATATAATTTCATTTAAATTTTGTATTTTTTTATCCATTTGTGCAAGTTTTGAAATCTTGATTTGATGAATTTTGTTTTGATTAATGGATTTAAATTTATTAGCAAAATAAAGATCAAAATCAACGATTTTTTCATAACAATCATCCATTTTATAAGGCTTTAAAGGCTCTAAAATAACATTAGGTTTTACAATACGATAACTTTTATCAATATGCCTTAAAGCCTCGATAATCATTTCATTTGCATCTGTGATAATCACATTAGTATTTTTACCTGTAAATTCAAAATAAATTTTATTTTCATAACTTTTATAAGATTTATTTGCGAGGGTATGAAAACACAAAATACGATTATCTTGCAATACTTTTACATCTTTTAACAAGGCATTGCTAAAATATTTTTTAAGCATAAAATCAAAAGGAGCATTATAATTTTTAGTATTTAATTTAGCCGTGTAAATCGCACTATTTCCTCGACTCAAATCAAAAATAAATTTTTGTCTCTCAAGACTAAGCTCTAAAACATTATCATTAATGCGTTTTATAAAATCAACTTTTTTAAAATCACTAAAAAAATCTCTTAATTGCAAAAGCTCTGTATATTTCATAATAAAAATTATAAGATATTTTAGCGAATTTATGGTAGAGTTTTTAAAAAAGGAATGAAATTTGGAACTTAAAGAATTAAATTGTGTGATTTTATGTGGCGGAAAATCAAGTCGCATGGGTGAAGATAAAAGCAAATTAAAAATCAAAAATGAGACTTTAAGCGAATTTCAAGTCAAAAAAATGTCACGTTTTTTTAAAAAAGTTTATGTAAGCGCCAAAGAAGATAAATTTAACCAGCAATTTTCTCTCATAAAAGATGATTTAAAATTTCAATTTTACTCCCCTATGCTTGCGCTATATTCTATATTTTCTTATTTTAAAGATGAATTTGTTTTTATTTTAAGTGTGGATAGTCCTAATATCAGCGAAAATGAAATTTTAAAACTTCATTCTTTTTTAAAAGAAGATTATCGTATCATTATAGCCAAAACAAAATCCTATAAGCATCCTTTATGCGGGTTTTATCACAGTTCTTTAAAAAATTTATGCAAAGAGTATTTGAAAAAAAATGAACATAAAATTGGACTTTTGTTTTCTCAAGTTAAGACTAAATTTGTAGAATTTGAAAATGAAGATGCCTTTTTAAATTTAAATTTTTATCAAGAGTATGAAAAATTCAAAAGTGAGTTTAAATGAAAAAAATAATTTTATTTTTCCTAATCTGCAATTTAGTATGGGCTGAAAATTTTGAAGAAGCTTTGGAATTTGAAAAAAAAGGTGATTATAAAAAAGCTATGCAAATTTATAAAAGCTTACTTTTAAAAAATCAAGCTCAATCTTTTGTTGATGATAAGCCTGAAAAAATAGCGATTTCAAATATCCAAACTTCTCAAAAAAATCCAGAAGATAAAGAGGATTTTTCTAAACTTGCCTTAGCAAACTACCTTGATGAAGATACAGGTTTTAATCCACTTGGTATTACAGCTTATAAAATGAATTATTTTTTACCTTTTGCTTATAGTTTTGGCTCCCTTGGCAATGATAATCGTAAAATGGAAATGAAATTTCAACTTAGCATTAAAAAAAGATTATTTGAAAATTTATTTGGACTCAATGAAAAATACTATATAGGCTATACGCAAACTTCTTGGTGGCAAAATTATAAACATTCCTCTCCTTTTAGGGAGACGAATTATCAGCCTGAATTTTTCGTAGATTTTCCTCTTTATCTTAATAACTATCCCTTTTTTAATAATCTTCGCTTAGGAATTTTACATGAAAGCAATGGCAAAGGGGATGAGAATTTAGAATCTCGCTCATGGAATAGAATCTATGCTTCAACTGCCATTTTTTATAAACGCTTTTTATTTGTTCCTAGAATATGGTATAGAATTCCTGAAGAAAGAAAAAAAGATGATAATCCTGATATCACGCATTATTTGGGAAATTTTGATTTGAATTTAGGATATTTAGGTAAAGATTATTTTGCTAATATTATGCTAAGAAATAACCTTGATTTCCGCCATAATAAAGGTGCAATTCAAGTCGATGTAGGATATGATATTTTTAATAACGGAATTTATTGGTATTTACAATATTTTAATGGTTATGGAGAAAGTTTAATCGATTATAACAGAAAATTACAAAGACTTTCTACGGGATTTTTGATTTCTTATTAAGTGGCGGACAGAGAGGGATTTGAACCCTCGAGACCCGTTAAGATCTGCACCCTTAGCAGGGGTGTGGTTTCAGCCACTCACCCATCTGTCCTTAAAATAAAAGTATGATTATATAGTAATTTAAATAATACTTAGCTTAAAATAAAAATTTAAAGACTGATATAAGCTAAAATAAAAGTGATTAAAAATCCTAAAATTAAAACAAATAATTGCTTTTTTCTATCTTTTTTACTTGCAAAAAATGTAATGATAAGCCCTGAAATATAAAGTAAAAACAAAGTGATTCCAAACCCGACACTAAGAATAGAAAAATACCACAAACCCTTATCTTTATGCAACATAATCATATCGCCTAATAAAGATCTGGTTTTAAGAGTAATAAGATATTCATTTTCACTAATGGGTGCTATATTGGCACTATAGTGTATTGTACCTATACTCACTCCTTTGTTTTTGCTTTTTATAATTTCTGTATTTGATGGGAGTTTTAATTTATTTTCTACAAGATATTCGATTAAAGCTTCTCTTTCTTTGCCTTTTTGTATATGTTGATTTAATTTATAGCTTTGCACTTTCAAACCTACATCTTGATCAAAACCTAAAATATAAGTAATGCCTGAAATTGCAAACATCAAAGCACAAGGTAAGAAAAACAAACTTATATAAATATGAATTTGTCTGAATAATTTATTTTTATGAATCATTTTTTCCAACTTTGAGTAATTTTTGAGTAATTATAAAAAAATAATGTGAATTGAATGTGAAAAAATACAAATCCCAAAGCGGGATTTGTAAATCATTTTTTATCTATGAATTTATAATTATAAGGAGAAAGATTTTTATCTTCTTCTAAAAGTTCTTTTGGAGGATTTCCATTAACATCTTCTTCATCACCATAATAACGTTCTCCTGCCTTATGTCCATTAACATCAACTTTGTAATAAAGCTCACCTGGGTTTAATTTTTGGATATCTTCAAAACCCAAATTTGAAATTTGAAAATCTTTTATATTATTAGTATTTGCAATTTCCAAAAGCTTAGCTTGTCCCATTCTTGCCATATCTATAGCTTGAAAAATGATTCTTGAAGCTTCGCGTGGATTATGAAAACCGGTTGAATTTTCAGCATTGACAAAATCAACCCTCATTTGAGATTTTCTATGAAGCTCTAAAACATCTTTTAATTCTGCACTGATCTTAGCTTCATCTGGCTTATTATCAGTTTGGAATTTCTCCATAGTGCCTAGTTTTTCACGCAATTTTTTAGTATCCATAATAAAACTTACCAAAGCATATTCAGCTGTTCTTTGCTCTGAAGCAACTATATTTTGGATATCTTTAACTTGTGCTCTTAACTCATCTTCGCTTTGTTTATGACAAGCCTTGCAAGCTGAATTGATATCTCTTAAAGGAGAAGTGATATTGTGTTGAGAAATTTTCTTAGCACCTTCTCTAATATAAGGCATATGACAATCCGCACAGGTTACACCATTTAAAGCATGTACTCCACCACTATAAAGCTCACTTTCTGGATGTTGAATTTTAATAATTGGAGCTCCTGTAAGCTTATGTGTAAAATCTGCCCCAAATATCGCACGAACTTTATCATAATACTCATCAAACATTTCAATTCTAAATGGTTGTCCTTTTTTCCATTCATCCCAAGGAAAAGTAAGTATGATACCATTTGTTTCTATTTCTTTTGCCTTATTGCCATCTCTCCAAAATTCATATTCATCATAAGTTTTTTGAGTTCCATCCCACCATTTTTTAGAGCTATCATCGGCAATACTTTCTCCCATCACTTTAACTTTCTCTCCAGTTGGTTTAAAATAATACTCCACATGGCATTGTGAGCAAACCAAAGTTCTCATTTCTTCTCTACTAGCTTTTATGCCTTGAATAGGATCTTTTTCATAACCTCTTGCTACTAAAGCATTGATAGCAGCCTCTCGAGTAACTCTTAAACTCATATCACTTGGATTATGACAATCCGCACAGGTTACACCCATCCTCTTTCCACCGTGTGCTCCAGCATGTTGTGGCGAATTTTCCTCTATGCCATTGGCTGCAGGAATGTTTTTCATCATTGTCCAATAATTTGTAGAATTAAACGCTACAAAATCTCCTTTAGCAACATTTTTAATCAGCCAAGGAGTCCATCCGCTATGACAATTCATACAAGCTGTAGGTTGCCCTTTAAAAGCTTTAAATCCATGAGCGTTTAAAAAATCTTTATTATTTCTTGCGGTTTTCATTTGATCAATTTGAACCCAAAAATGTCCTCTTTCTTCATTAGCATCAATGCTAAAAGGATAACCCGCCCAAAGAATAGTTAATTGTGGAAAACGAATCAACTTAGAATAAGCTAAATTGCCACCAAATTCAGTCGGTTGTGGTTTTTCTTTTTCAACTTTTAAATACATATCAAGCTGTTCTGGAAAAACCTTACCCCATCTTTCATAATTAGGATCGTCATCGCTTAACAAAGAAAGATCAGCGCTTGCAGTGATAGTATTTTTATTTGCTTCATCTTTCTTTTTTTGTTCAATATCATTATTAAGCCACAAAACACCTAAAATCAGTAAAATAAGAATAATAATACCTAAACGTAAAATATTTTTTTTCATGACATAATCTCCTTATTAAATTCCATGTTTATGACCCACATCTTTATGGCAAGAAGCACATTTTAAAGAATTCTGCGCGTGGGGATTAGTGGTTGCATTGATTGCCGTTTGTGCAAAATCCGCATGACAACGAATACAATTTTGCTGTATGGTTTCTCGGGTTTTATTACTTGCGCTTAAATTTGTAGGAAGTTCATCAAGCTTAAAGGTAAAAGCATAAGCATGACCCAATCCACTTTGTGCTTTAGCAATCCATTTAGCAAAAAATTCATGAGGCAAATGACAATCCACACAAGTTGCTCTAGGCTCTCCTTTAACCTTTTGAGAGTGTGGCCCTTGCATATATTCATTATAAACCTCATTCATAATATGGCAATTATTGCAAGATTCGCTTGCATTACTCAAATAAGA
The DNA here is from genome assembly GCF_020135855.1 of Campylobacter sp. B0100352/1. Classification (NCBI taxonomy): domain Bacteria; kingdom Pseudomonadati; phylum Campylobacterota; class Epsilonproteobacteria; order Campylobacterales; family Campylobacteraceae; genus Campylobacter; species Campylobacter sp. B0100352/1. The sequence continues at coordinate 59,251 of NZ_JACHTP010000007.1, read as the reverse complement.
CGTACCTTTTGCATTATAAAAAGTATAAAAACCGATCACAAAAAATACGAAGAGTAAAACAAGAAAAATATTAAATAAACTTAAAGTTTTTTTCAACTTTATACTCCTTGAAAAAGCATTGAAACTTAAATAAAAATAGCTTTAGATTGTAGCGTAAATATTGTTAATAAATATTTAAATATATTTATTTTTAATTAATTAAAATGATTTTTTATTTTTAATATATTATCCTAATTAAAAATAATTTTATCAATCATTTAAGATTAAAACTAAGATTGATTTTTAAAACATTGCTAAAGATTAAATTCTTATAAACTCTGTAAAAAATCATTGATTTTCAAATGGTAAAATTAAAATAAAAAGGAAATTTTTCATGCAAACAACTCCTGATATGTTTTTAAATAGAGAACTTTCATGGTTACGTTTTAATTCAAGAGTTTTAAATCAATGCACAAAAGCGATGCCTTTACTAGAAAGACTTAAATTTATCGCTATATATTGTACCAATTTAGATGAATTTTACATGATACGTGTTGCAGGTCTTAAACAATTATTTTCTGCAGGTGTAAATGCAAGCAGTAGTGATGAAATGAGTCCCTTAGAACAACTTAAAGCTATACGTAAATATTTGCATGAAGAAAAAGAACTTTTAGAAGAATATTTTAAAGAAATTACTAAAGAACTTGAAAAAGAAAATTTATTTATCAAACAATACGATCATTTAGATGAGAATTTAAAGCAAAAATGCGATGAGTTTTTTTTCTCAAATATATTTCCTGTGATCGTTCCTATAGCTGTTGATGCAACACATCCTTTTCCACATTTAAACAATCTATCTTTCTCTTTAGCGGTTAAAATTTGTGATAAATCACATCCTGAACTTATTAAATTTGGAATGGTAAGAATTTCAAGAGTGTTACCTCGTTTTTATGAGGTGGTTTCAAACATTTATGTACCTATTGAAAGTATTGTTCATCAACATATTGAAGAAATTTTTCCTGGTTATAAACTTTTAGCTTCAGCAGCATTTAGGGTTACAAGAAATGCGGATATGGTTATCGAAGAAGAAGAAGCGGATGATTTTATGATGATACTTGAACAAGGATTAAAGCTAAGAAGAAAAGGAGCTTTTGTTAGACTTCAAATTCAAAAAGATGCGGATGAACAAATCGTTGAATTTTTAAGCACTCATATGAAAATTTTTCACAAGGATGTTTATGAATACTCGACTTTATTAAACCTTCCAAGAATTTGGCAAATTGTAGGAAATAAGACTTTTACCCATCTTTTAAGCCCACTTTATACACCAAAAACCTTGCCGCCTTTTGATGAAAATTTATCTATTTTTGATGCGATTGATAAAGAAGATATCTTAATCATTCAACCTTATGAAAGTTTTGATCCTGTATATAAATTTATAAAAGAAGCGAGTCGGGATCCCGAAGTTATTTCTATAAGAATGACACTTTATAGAGTAGAAAAAAATTCAAATATCGTCCAAGCTTTAATCGACGCTGCTAGCGAAGGAAAACAAGTCACAGTCATGGTAGAATTAAAAGCCCGTTTTGATGAGGAAAACAATCTACACTGGGCAAAAGCTTTAGAAAATGCAGGTGCGCATGTTATTTATGGAATTAGAGGTTTTAAAGTCCATGCTAAAGTCTCTCAAGTTATACGAAAACAAGGAGAAAAACTTAAATTTTATATCCATTTAAGCACGGGAAATTATAACGCAAGTAGTGCAAAAATATATACAGATATGAGTTATTTTACTAATAAAGCTGAAATCGCTCAAGATGTAACAAGCTTTTTTCATATTTTATCTGGTTTTAATAAAAATCGTCGGCTTAAAACCCTTTCTATGAGTCCTAATCAAATTAAAGAAAAAATTCTAGAAATGATCCGTATAGAAACTGCTAAAGGTAGTGAAGGTGTTATCATTGCTAAAATGAATTCTCTTGTGGATAGTCATATTATCAAAGCTCTTTATGAAGCGAGCATGCAAGGAGTTCAAATTGATCTTATTGTCAGAGGAATTTGCTGCTTAAAACCCAATCAAGAATACAGTAAAAATATACGTGTAAGAAGCATCATAGGAAAGTATCTAGAGCATGCAAGAGTGTTTTATTTTAAACATAGCGAACCTAATTATTTTATATCAAGTGCGGATTGGATGCCAAGAAACTTAGAACGTCGCTTAGAACTGATGACTCCAATTTTTGATGAAAGAAATAAAGCTAAATTAGCGCAATTTTTACGTTTGCAACTTAGCGATAATACTTTAGCTTATGAATTACAAAGCGATGGAGAATATATCAAAGTTGGGCAAAATGATAAAACCATAGATTCTCAACAAACCTTAGAGGATTATGTCAATAAGATATATCAAACCTTGAAAAAGGATACGGATCAAACCAGAGCAACACAATTAGCGTCAAAATTATTTAAGGAGAATTAATGGTGGAAGCGAGGGGAATTGAACCCCTGTCCAAAAATAACCCTACAAAGATCTCTACATGTTTAGCAAAGATGACTGTTTCACTATATTTCGCTCATCTTCCAAAACTTAAAAATATAGCTAAGACTTTAATTTCACTTAAAATGTGTCAAGTTTTAAGCTACACTATCTTAAGATGACCAAATTTCAAGCTAGATAGTATCACTTAAAATTCAGGCTCAACTGAACTTACGCAGCTTTAGCGTAAGCAGGAGCAAATTTAACGTTGTTTGCGTTTAATTTTATTTAGGCTTTTTACGCTTTGCCTAAAGCGACATGCCATCTAAGCAGACTTACTCCTGTCGAAGCCAAGTCGCTCCCATTATTTAGAAATAATATTTGGAACATTAACAATTAAAGGATTAAAAACAGCTAAAACAGAATCATCATTTTCATACGAACGACAATATTTCTCAAACTGATCACTCACTAAAAGCATCCAATCTGTAAATTCTTCACTAGCTGGACCCTCAAAACGATTTGCTTGTGCCATCATTTCTTCACAAAATACACAAAAATCAGTGATTTCATTAAGTTCTAAACGCCTCGCAGCCCATGCAGTATTGTGTGCTAAGGTTTCAAGCTCCTTAATTGCTTCCTTATAACGCACACTATCGCTACCTAGCTTTATAATCAAGGGTTCAAACCTATCACACATTGTTCTAAAAAATTGCAAAAACTTTTCTATATCGTCAATTTCATATTCTAATTCTAATTTTGTTAAAATTCCCATTTTTAAACCATATTATAAAGTTTAAGTAAATTCTAGCAAAATTTAGTTAAAATCTTATTTTAATTTTCCTAGAAAAACAAGAATGAAAAATGGATAGAATAGTAGAAATAGAAAAATATTCTTTTGATGAAACTTATGAAAATTCCTTACGTCCTTCAAGTTTTGATGGCTATATAGGGCAAGAAAGTATCAAAAAAAATTTAAATGTTTTTATTGCTGCAGCTAAAAAACGTAATGAATGTTTAGATCATATTCTTTTTAGTGGCCCAGCTGGACTTGGAAAAACAACTTTAGCTAACATAATCTCTTATGAAATGGAAGCGAATATCAAAACAACAGCCGCACCGATGATAGAAAAAAGCGGAGATTTAGCTGCCATTTTAACGAATTTAAGCGAAGGAGATGTTTTATTTATCGACGAGATTCATCGTCTAAGTCCTGCTATTGAGGAAGTGCTTTATCCGGCTATGGAGGATTATCGTTTGGATATTATTATAGGGAGTGGCCCTGCGGCACAAACGATAAAAATTGATCTACCTAAATTCACACTCATAGGCGCTACTACACGTGCGGGTATGCTTAGCAATCCTTTAAGAGATCGCTTTGGTATGCAATTTCGTTTAGAATTTTATAAAGATAATGAACTTGCAACTATACTTCAAAAAGCTGCCTTAAAACTTAATAAAACTTGCGAAGAAGATGCAGCACTTGAAATCGCAAAAAGATCAAGATCAACACCTAGAATCGCACTTAGACTTTTAAAAAGAGTAAGAGATTTTGCAGATGTGAATGATGAAAAAAATATTACTCTAAAAAGGGCTAATGAGGCTTTAAATTCTTTAGGGGTAAATGAATTAGGCTTTGATGCGATGGATTTAAGATACCTTGAACTTTTAACAGCAGCAAAACAAAAACCTATGGGACTTGCGAGTATAGCTGCAGCTTTAAGCGAAGATGAAAATACAATTGAAGATGTTATAGAACCATATTTATTAGCAAATGGTTATATAGAACGCACCGCTAAGGGACGCATAGCAAGTCATAAAAGTTTTCAAGCTTTAAAAATGAAATATCAAAAAAATTTATTTGAGGAGTAATTTTTTGAAAAATGGAAAAATATTTTTAATTTCTTTTATTTTGGTTATTTTATCGCTTTTACTTTATCTTTTTAAAAGCTTTTTACTCGTGATCATTATCGCAAGTTTAATGGCAGTGGCAACATCAAATATAAATGCGAAATTCTTGCATTTGACTAAAGGGCATAAATTTTTTGCTTCAATTTTAACAACTTCTTGCATGGTGATTTTATTTTTTGCTCCTTTTTTTTACACTATGATAGAATTAGCTAAAACTTTAAAAAACTTTGATATTAATTTAATTTCTCACACACTAGATTATATCAAAAACTATCAATTTACCTTGCCTGAAGGACTGAATTTTTTAGAACCAAAAATCAAAGAATTTTTAGCGTCTATAGATTTAAACAATATTTCAAAACAAGTTTTAAATTATGCCTCAAGTTTTACAAAATCTGGAGCCAAATTTCTCATAGATATGGCTTTAATTTGTGTCTTTTACTTTTTTGCTAATCTATACGGAACTGAACTTGTCATTTATCTAAAATCAATTGTGCCAGTAGATAGAAAAGAATTAGATGATGTTTTATCTGAAGTGGGCAATGTGATGGCTGTTGTGCTTTATTCTATGGTAATCATTGCTATTTTTCAAGGAACTCTTTTTGGGATTATTACCCTATTTTATGGATATGATGGTATTTTAATGGGTTCCATTTTTGCTATTAGCTCTTTAATACCAGCCGTTGGTGGTGCTTTAGTTTATATACCTGTAAGTCTTTATGAATTTGCGTCTAATGGTTTAAATTCGGCACTTGTAATTTTAATTTATTCTGTCGTTGTTATTTCTTTTATCGCTGATACTTTAATCAAACCTTTAATTATAAAATGGATCAATAAAAAACTCGTTAAAACGCCAACAAAAATCAATGAACTTTTGATTTTCTTAGCTATGATGGCAGGGATATCAAGCTTTGGTTTTTGGGGTATTATTTTAGGTCCTGCAATTTTAACCTTTTTCATTTCTACAATTAGAATGTACGTGATTTTAAAAGATAAGAAATTGATCTGATTTATCTAGCTAAAGCTAGATAAATTCAAATTAAGCCTTTGGTCCTATCATTTTAGTCGGATCAACAAATTGATTAAAATCTTCTTCACTAACTAAACCAAGCTCCATCGCACTTTCCTTCAAAGAAATTCCTTTTTTGTGTGCATTTTTAGCTACCTTTGCAGCATTTTCATAACCAATATGTGGATTTAAGGCAGTAACTAGCATTAAGGAATTATGAAGATTGTGATCAATTTTTTCACGATTTGGTTTTATACCTATAGCACAATGGATATTAAATGAATGCATAGAATCAGCTAAAAGATCAAGACTTTGTAAAAAATTATAAATAATCACAGGCTTAAATACATTGAGTTCAAAATTTCCTTGACTCGCTGCAAATCCAATCGTCGCATCATTTCCCATAACTTGAACTGCAACCATAGTTATAGCTTCACATTGAGTAGGATTTACTTTACCTGGCATAATAGAACTCCCTGGCTCATTTTCTGGGATACTAAGCTCCCCAAGGCCACATCTTGGGCCAGAAGATAACCATCTAATATCATTAGCAATTTTCATTAAATTTGCAGCTAAACCTTTCATAGCTCCGTGAGTAAAATTAATTGCATCATGACTTGTTAAAGCATGAAATTTGTTTGGGCTTGAAATAAATTTAGTCCCCATAAGTTTGCTTAATTCTTCGCTAACTTTTTCACTAAGCTCTGGATGGGCATTAAGACCTGTTCCTACAGCTGTCCCACCAATAGCTAATTCTCTTAAGCTTGGCAAAGAAACAATGATTTGCTCTTTAGAATGTAAAAGCATGGAAAGATAACCACTAAATTCCTGTGCTAAAGTTAGCGGTGTAGCATCTTGCAAATGAGTACGTCCTATTTTAATAATACCTTCAAATTCTTTTACTTTTTTTTCAAAAGTTGTAATGAGTTCATCTAAAGCAGGGATTAGTTTTTTTTCAACTTGTTCAACCGCAACTATACTCATAGCTGTTGGAAAAGTATCGTTTGAACTTTGACTCATATTGACATGATCATTTGGGTGTACGAGTTTTTCTTTACGAAAATCTCCACCCATGATTTCAGTGGCACGATTTGCAATCACTTCATTCATATTCATATTACTTTGAGTGCCTGAACCTGTTTGCCAAATCGCAAGTGGAAAATTATCATCAAATTTACCCGCAATAATTTCATCACAAGCTTGAACTATAGCATTTTTTTTAGCATCATCGAGTTTGCCAAGTTTATAATTAACTAAAGCTAAAGATTTTTTTAGATTAGCAAAAGCATAAATTAAAACCTTTGGCATTTTCTCGCAACCAATTTTAAAATTTTCAAAACTTCTCTCGGTTTGTGCTCCCCAATATTTATCATTTGGAACCTTAACTTCACCCATAGTGTCATGCTCTATTCTATACTCCATTGTATTTTCCTTCAATTTTAATTTCATACAATGATTTAAACAAAAATAGACATAAAATTAGCTTATAATTTAAATTTTAAATAAATAAGCACAGATTTAAACAAACTTTGTTTCAAAACTGCACACTAATGATTTTTTATTCTACTGTTACACTTTTTGCAAGATTTCTTGGCATATCTACATCATTACCCATTCTAATAGAAATTTCCATAGCCAAAAGTTGAGTAATCACCATCATTTCAAAAAATTCACACATATAATGATTTTGTTTATTAGTTTTTATAAAATCATCACTCAAATCAAATTCCAAAGGAGAAATACTAAGTACAGTAGAATCTCTAGCAATCAATTCCTCAACATTAGATTTTGTTTTTTCATAAAGCATATTTTTAGGCATTAAGGCAATGGTATAAAGCTTAGAATCAGCCAACGCTATAGGACCATGTTTCATTTCTCCCGCTGGATAACCTTCAGCATGCAAATAAGAAAGCTCTTTTAATTTTAAAGCACCCTCTAAAGCTAGAGGATAAAAAACATCACGTCCTATAAAGAAAAATCCATGTCCATCAAGATAACGCTTAGATAAGCGATGAATTTTTTCGTGTAATTTAGTATCCACTTTAACACAATTTGGTGTATGTAGTAATGCTTGAATTTCTATAGAAGTATCAAAATTTTTCTTTTGTGCAATAAAAATAGCCAACATCCAAAGGGTTAAAATTTGTGTCGCAAAAGCCTTTGTCGAGGCTACACCTTTTTCAATACCTGCACGGGTTAAAAGACTTAAATGTGCTAAACGCACCATATTAGAATTATCCACATTACAAATTGCAAAAGTTTTTGCACCCTGCTCCTTTGCTATTTTTAAAGCCTCTAATGTATCTGCAGTTTCTCCACTTTGAGAAATTACAATAAATAAAGAATTAGGCTTAATCACTGCCTCGCGGTAGCGAAATTCACTTGCAATTTCAACCTTAGCTTTAATTTTTGCTAAACGTTCAAACAAATAAGCACTTGCCATAGCTGCATGATAACTTGTTCCGCACGCACATAAAGTAATTTCATCAATATTGCTTAAATTTTCATTTTCAAGCTCATCAAAAACCACCTCATCTCCATTGATGCGTCCCATTAAAACTTCACTCATAACACGACTTTGTTCATAAATTTCTTTTTCCATAAAAAAGCGAAAACCATCTTTTTTAGCAAAAGCTTTATCACCTCGCAATTTTGTAAAAGAATTGATTTTAAGTTTATGATTTTCAAAAATCACCAATTCTTCTTTATTAGCATAGCCTAAACTCAAATCTTCAAGATAAATCACCTCACTACAAAGTCCAATTAAAGGTGTATCAGCACTAGCAAAATAAATTTCATTCTCTTCATTTTTTCCCACAATTAAAGGAGCTGCATTTTTAGCAAAAAAGACACGATTAGGATCTTTTTTTGTGATCAAAAGAATCGCAAAAGCTCCGCGTAACTCATCAATAGTCTTTTTAAACGCCTCAAATGCATCCATATCTTTAGCATAAAATTCAAAAAGTTGCACTATCACTTCAGTATCAGTTTGGCTTAGAAAATGAACGCCATTGTGCTCTAATTTGTCTTTAATTTCTTTATAATTTTCTATAATTCCATTATGAATCACACAAGAGTATTGCCCCAAATGTGGATGAGCATTGATTTCTGTTGGTTTTCCATGTGTTGCCCAACGCGTATGGCCTATGGCAAATCCATAACCTTCGCTAGAAAAACCGCTACATTTATTAGATAAATTCTCAAGTTTTCCTACAGCTTTAAAAAAACTAAGTTCTTTATCTTTCATTACTGCTAAACCTGCACTATCATAGCCGCGATATTCAAGTTCTTTAAGTCCATTGATTATGGTTTGTTTTTTTTCATTTTTTCCTATATAACCTACTATTCCACACATTTTTACTCTCTTAAAAATTATTAATTTATTTTAAATAATGAATTTTAACTTATCTTTTTTAATGATTTATCCTAAAATTATGATTTTCTTTATTAAAAAATACCGATAAAACACTATTTTATCGAAATTTACTTATAAGTTAAATCTTTTTTTCAGTAAGAATTTATAATGTTTATTTTAAAATTTTGAAAAACAAAAAGTGATCATCAAATGAAAAATTTACTTAAAAAATTAGAAAATGAAGAAAGAATCAATCAAGAAGAAGCAAATAAACTTTGGGATTTAGATCTTTTTACCCTAGGCAAATTAGCCCACAAAAGACGTGAAAAACTTCATGGTAAAAAAGTCTATTTCAATATCAATCGCCATATCAATCCAACTAACATCTGTGCAGATACTTGTAAATTTTGTGCCTTTTCAGCTCACCGCAAAAATCCAAATCCTTATATAATGACTCATGAAGAAATTATGAAAATAGTTGATGAAACCGTAACTCGCGGCACAAAAGAAGTGCACATAGTTTCTGCTCATAATAAAGATACAAGTTGGCAATGGTATTTAGAAATTTTTAAAATGATTAAAGAAAAATATCCTAATATCCACATAAAAGCTATGACAGCAGCTGAAATTGATTTCTTACATCGACGCTTTGCAATGAGTTATGAAGAAGTGATTGAAAAAATGCTAGAATATGGCGTAGATTCAATGCCTGGTGGTGGGGCTGAAATTTTTGATGAAGAAATTCGTAAAAAAATTTGTCATGGAAAAGTTAGCAGTGAGAATTGGTTGAAAATTCACAAACTATGGCATCAAAAAGGCAAACAAAGTAATGCTACTATGCTCTTTGGGCACATAGAAGAAAGAGAACATAGAATCGATCATATGTTTAGACTTAGAAATTTACAAGATGAAACCGGCGGATTTAACGCTTTTATTCCTTTAGTATGGCAAAGGGATAATAGCTTTATACAAACTGATAAAATTATGGACAGCGAAGAGATTTTAAAAACCGTTGCTATTTCGCGTTTAGTACTTGATAATATCAAAAATATCAAAGCTTATTGGGCAACGATGACTTTAAATTTAGCTATGGTAGCTCAAGAGTTTGGCGCTAATGATTTAGATGGAACCATTGAAAAAGAAAGTATTCAAAGTGCCGGAGGGGCAAAATCAGCCAAAGGAACAAGCTTGAAAACTTTCATAGATATGATAAAAACTGCTAATTTAATCCCTGTAGAACGAGATAGTTTATATAATGAGTTAAAAATTTATTAATTTAGGAGATAAATTTGTTCAAACTTAAAGAAAATAAAACTAATTTTCGCACAGAGTTGATTGCTGGATTGACCACTTTTTTAGCTATGGTTTATATCATCCCTGTTAATTCAGCAATTGTAAGTAATACTGGTATGCCTATAGAGGCTTTAATCACAGCAACTGCCTTAGTTACTATCGTAGCAAGTGCCTTTAATGCTTTTTTTGCTAATACGCCAGTTGCTATGAGTGTTGGTATGGGCTTAAATGCTTATTTTACCTTTGCGGTTTGTGGGGCACAAAAAATTCCTTGGCAAAGTGCCTTAGGAGCAGTTTTTATTTCAAGTATTATTTTTCTTATCCTTTCTTTTACACACTTTCGCCTTTGGATTATTAGAAATATCCCTAAAGATTTGAGACTAGCGATTTGTGCAGGTATTGGCTGTTTTATCACTTTTTTAGGATTGAGTCAAATGGGGATTATTGTGCATAATAAAGATACCTTAGTGGGAATAGGAAATTTTGGAAGCTCTCATGTGCTTTTTGGAATTTTTACTCTTGCACTTATTATCTTTTTTTGGGCTATAAAACTTAAAGGGGCTTTTATTTTTGGAGTTTTAATCAGCTCAATCATTGCTTGGATTTTCCATATCGATCAAGCACAATTTCCTACTCAGCTATTCTCCCTACCTGCTTTTGACTCTACCAATGGCTTAGGGGCAATCTTTTTAAAATTAGATATAAAAAGTGCTTTAAATATTAGTATGATTCCTATCATACTTACTTTTTTCATCACTCAACTTTTTGACAGCATTGGTACTATTACTGGCGTAGGAGAAAGAGGAAAAATATTTGATGATGCTAAAAATGGTGAAAAAAAACTTGGGAAAACTTTAATGGCAGATGCTACAGGATCTACTCTTGGTTCTTTGGTTGGGACATCCACTGTAACAGCTTTTGTTGAAAGCACAACCGGAGTAGAAAGCGGTGGCAGAACTGGTCTTACAGCACTTGTTGTGGCTTTATGTTTTATTTTAACTCTTTTTTTACTTCCACTTTTTAAAGCCATACCTGCAAATGCGATTTATCCTGTTCTTATCATGGTTGGAATTTTAATGTTTATGGAAGTTAAAAACATAGATTTTAAAGATGAGGCTATAGCAGTGGGTAGCTTTTTTACCATCATCATGATGCCACTAACCTATTCTATTACCTCGGGTTTTGCTTTTGGTTTTCTCACTTATCTACTAATAAGAGTTTTTAAACGCCAATGGGATCAAATTAGCTTAGGCATTGTTGTTTTAAGCTTGATTTCTTTAGGTAATTTTTTACTGATAGCACTACAATAAAAAGGGGATGGATGTTTTTTTATTCTTATGATTATTTTGAAGAAGACGTTAAATTTTTAGCCACACAAATAAAAAAAGAATTTAATCCCGATGCTCTTATTGCCATCGCTAGAGGCGGTATGACTTTAGGACATTCTTTAGCCGTTGCCCTAGATACTCGCAACCTTTTTAGTCTCAATTCTATACATTATGACGATACTAAAAAACTCGATACCATTGAAATTTTTAATATCCCAGATCTTAAAAATTATAAAAAAATTTTACTCATTGATGATATAGTAGATAGCGGAGAAAGCTTATCTGAAATTAAAAAAAGACTACAAGAACAATTTCCTCATATAGAATTAAAAATTGCAACGATTTTCTATAAAAAAACAGCTCTTTTAGAACCTGATTTCAAGGTTAAAGAAGCTAAAGAATGGATAGATTTCTTTTGGGATATAAAAATTAATTAATCTTTGTCGTTATTTTTTGGAGTTTTAAATTTTGAAAATTAAAATCATATTATTGTTATTATTAAGCTATTCTTTTGCGTTGGATCAAAATTTTGAAGATTTTGAGCAAGAATATAAAAGTTATCAAATCAATGATCCACTTGCAAGTTATAATAAAGCCATGACTCATTTTAATGTAGCCTTATATACTTATGGATTTCGTCCTATTTTAAAGGGTTATAATGAAGTTACACCTCAGTTTTTACGCACAGGAGTAAGGAATTTTTTTGACAATTTATTTTCACCCTTACGTTTTGTTGGTAATGTTTTACAATTGAAATTTGAAAATGCCGGAGAGGAATTTAAAAGATTTACGACAAATACAATTATGGGATTTGGTGGCTTAATGGATCCAGCTAGTCAAATGGGTTTAAAAAAACATCCTGCTGATCTTGGAACCATCTTAGGACACTGGGGAGTTGGCGGAGGATTTCACTTAGTATTGCCTGTATTGGGGCCTAGTAATTTAAGAGATACTTTAACTTTACCTGCAATTTGGTATGCAGATCCTATAAGCTATATAAATCCTCAATGGGAAAGTATAGCAATCAGTGCTTATGGTTTTAGCAATGAACTTAGTTTCAAACTTGATGAAATTGATGAAATTTATTATAATTCACCAAATTTATATCCATTTTTAAGAGATGCTTACGAACAAAGAAGGCAAGAATTAAGTAAATAAGGAAGCAAATGAAAAAAATTATTTTATTATTCTTTTTTTTAGGAAATATTTGGGCTTTAAATTTAAACGATATCCCACATACTATGCAAAATAATATTGATAAAAGTTTGAATTTTTTAAAAACTCAAAAAGATAAAACTTTAGTCGCAAATGAAATTTTTAAACTCTTTGATGATATCATTGATTATAAACTTATGGCAAAACTTAGTCTTTCAAAAAACTATGATAAACTTAGCAAACAAGAGCAAGAAGAATTTTCAAAAGCTTTTGAGCAAAGTCTTAAAAAAAGCTTTACTGATAAATTAAGTCTTTATAAAGATCAAATTCTAAAAGTAAAAAATGGAGAACTTAAAAACGAAAAAAGATATTTTCTTACAACTTCTATTGTGGATAATGGAGAGGAAAAAAATATTATTTTCAAATTTTACAACAATGATAATAATTGGTTAATTTATGATGTTGATGTACTGGGGGTTAGCATCATTCAAACTTATCGCTCTCAATTTGGAGACATTTTATCGAGTGAGGGATTTAACGCTTTATTGCAAAAACTCAAAAGCATTACCATTAAATAAATGCTTTCAAATTTTTTAAAACTGATTATTTCTTACCCAAAAACTACTTTTTTGGGAACCTTTTTTATTTGTTTATTTCTTAGTTTTTTTGCTTTTAAAATAAGTGTTGATGCAAGTGCTGAAAGTTTATTGCTCGAAGATGATACCGATTTAAAAACCTTTAGAAAAATTTCAAAACATTATAAAAATGATAATTTTTTGATTCTTGCTTTTAAACCTCAAGATGAAAATCCTTTTTCAAAAACAAATTTATCTAAATTACAAAAACTTCACAATGATTTAGAAAAAGCACCTTTAGTTGAACGCGTCTTTAGTATCATCAATGCACCCTTATTACAAAGCTCTGAAAACACAGATCTTAAAGAACTTTTAAAAAATATACCCGATATACAAAGCAAAGATGTTAATCAAACAAAGGCAAAAAATGAAATTTTAAACAATCCTTTTTATAAAAATAATATTATTTCAAAAAATGGAAAAATCACAGGAATTATCATTTATCTAAAAACAGATTATATTTACAATGAACTTATAGAAAAAAGAGATTTAGCTAAAAATGAAAAAGAAAAAAATGCTATTCGTTTAGCGATTAAAAAACATCAAGATCAGCAAAAAATTCTCAATAAACAAAATTTAGATTTTATAAAAAATATTATAAAAAAATACGAAACCAATCAAGATAAACTTTATCTTGGCGGTGTCAGTATGATAGCTGATGATATGATCACCTATATAAAATCCGATCTTTTAATCTATGGAGTTTCTTTAGTTTTTTTATTGGCAATTGCATTATATTATTTTTTTAGAACTTGGCGTTTTGTTCTTGTGCCCCTTTTTATATGTTTTATCAGTTTGAGTGCGGCAAGTGGAGTATTTGCTCTTTTAAATTTTCAAATCACGGTTATTTCTTCTAACTACGTTGCTCTAGTTTTAATCATAACTTTAAGCGTGGTTATACATTTAATCACTCATTTTATAGAAATCTCTCAAACCTACCCTAATGCAAGAATTCAACGCCTTGTGCTTCAAACCTTACTGGCTAAAGCAAAACCTAGCCTTTATGCTATAGTTACAACCATGATAGGCTTTTTTTCCCTTATATTTTCAAATATAGAGCCTATTATAAAATTAGGCATTATGATGAGCGTGGGCATTGGTTTGGCTTTGATTTTTAGCTATTTATTTTTAGCAAGTATTCTAGTTTTACTCAAGCCAAAGCAATACCACAAAAAAGAATTTAAATTCAATCTTTTAGAATTTTGCGCAAAAATAAGTCTTGATCAAAAAAAACGTTATATCATTTATGGAATTTCTTGTATAGCGATTTTAGTATCCTTATTTGGAATTTCTAAACTAAGGGTTGAAAATTCTTTTGTGAATTATTTTAGAGATGGCAGTGAGATTAAAAAAGGATTACTTGTTATTGATAAAAATTTAGGCGGAACCTTGCCTCTAGATGTAATCATACGCTTTAAAAATAATCAAACAGCTACCAACTCAAATAAAGCCTTAGATAGTTTTGAAGATGAATTTGAAGATCTAGAGAAAAAAGATACCTATTGGTTTAATTCCAAAAAAACACGTATTGCTAAAAAAGTTCATGAATTTTTAGAACATCAAAAATTTGTCGGTTCAGTTCTTAGTTTAAACAGTCTTTTGATTTTAGGTAAAAATATCAATCATGGCGAGGATTTAGATGATTTTGCATTGGCATTTTTAAATGAAAATTTGCCTCAAAATTTCAAACAAGATCTTATTTCTCCTTTTGTCAATATAAAAAACAATGAATTAAGATTTACAATGCGTATTGTTGATTCTGATCCAAATTTAAGACGTAACGAATTTTTGATCAAGCTTAATGAAAATTTACACAAGCTTTTAAAAAATGATGATGTGCAAATACAAATCACAGGTATTATGGTGCTTTACAATAATATGCTTCAAAGTCTTTTTTCTTCGCAATTTGATACACTTGTATTTGTTATATTAGCCATTTTTATTCTTTTTATCTTTGTTTTTCGTGATTTAAAATTTTCCATTATAGCTATACTGGTTAATGTTATTCCTTTAAGTGTTGTTTTTGCCTTAATGGGGTTGTGTCAAATTCCTCTTGATATGATGAGTATTACAATAGCTGCTATTGCTATTGGCATTGGAGTTGATGATGCTATTCATTATATCTATCGTTTTAAGGAAGAAATTAAAAGCAAAAGTATTGAAGAAGCTATAATCAACTCTCATCTTAGCATAGGATCAGCACTTTACTATACTACTATAAGCATAGTATTAGGGTTTAGCGTTATGATGAGTAGTAATTTTATCCCTACAATCTATTTTGGGGTTTTAACAGTCTTTGTTATGATTTTACTTTTAAGTGGGAGTTTATTTTTACTCCCTAGTTTTTTAATCAGTATTTATTCTAAGAAAGCCAAACTTGAAAACCAACATAAATAGCATAAATTAGAACAACCGCAATCATGTATTTTATAAATTTCTTCATCTTTCTTTTTCCCTTTTAATCATTTCTAAAATAATTAAAGCAAGCTCCATAGCTTTAAATCTATGCGAAATCTTATTCTTTTGACTAGATTCAAGTTCAGCTAAAGTTTGTTCAAAATCCTTTGGAATAAAAAGACTATCATAACCAAAGCCTTTGTCTCCTTTTTCTTTATTGATGACTTTTCCATGCATACTTGCTTGGGTTACATACTCCCCATTTAAAGTCACTAAAGCAATAGCAGCTTTATAATGAGCCTTACTTTCATAAATATTTAAATTTTTCATTTCAGAAAGTAATTTCTCTCTATTGCTTTTATCATCACCTTTAGCGCTAAAACGAGCAGAGAAAATTCCAGGTTTTCCTCCCAAAGCATCAACGCAAATTCCACTATCATCACTTAAAACAATGAAATCTTTTTTCTGTTCTTGATTTAAAGCATTAAAAACAGCTCTAGCTTTTATCAAAGCGTTTTCTTTAAAACTTTTACCATTTTCTTCGATTTCAAAAGGCTTAAGAATATCACCAAAGGAATATAAAGAATAATCTTTAATCATGTCTTTAAATTCTAGAACTTTATGTGCGTTATTTGTTGCCAAAAGAATTTTCATACCCTATCCTTTCTTTTTTTAGCTATGAAAACTTTGAAAAAAGTCTAGCATAATTTTTAAAAGCTTACAAGAAAAATATCCTATAAAATTAAAAATAAGTTAATCTAAATGATAGTAAAATTATCTCAATTTAAAATTTAGGAAGGTAGCAATGTTAAATAATGTTTTAGCTTTATCATTTATAATTGGAACTAGATTTTTTGGACTTTTCATTGTTTTGCCTGTCTTAAGTCTTTATACTCTAAAATTAGAACATGCGAATGAATTCTTAGTGGGATTTTTGGTAGGAATTTATTCTCTTACGCAAATGATTTTACAAATGCCTTTTGGAATTTTAAGCGATAAAATAGGTCGTAAAAAAACAATGCTTATAGGACTTTTAGTCTTTATTGTAGGTTCTTTAATTTGTGCCTTTTCCCATGATATTTACATGATGCTATTAGGCAGAATGCTTCAAGGTGCTGGGGCTATTGGCGGCGTCGCTACAGCTATGATTAGCGATTTTATCACAGAAGAAAATCGCGGTAAAGCTATGGCTATCATGGGTTCTTTTATAGGTCTTAGTTTTGCGAGTTCTATGGTTATCTCTCCTTTAATGAGTGCAAAATGGGGCTTATCTAGTCTTTTTTATTTGAGTGCAGCTTTATCGGCTTTATGTATTGTTTTACTTTATAGCGTTGTTCCAAAAGAAAATAAAATCACTCATCACAATCAAAAAACACCTTTTTTACATCTTATTAGACAAAAAAATTTAGCCCTAATGAATATTACTAATTGTATGCAAAAAATGCTTATGAGTATAGCGTTTTTAAGCATACCTATTATTTTAGTTAAACATCTAGGTTTTCATGAAAATAAACTTTGGGCTGTTTATACGCCTTCTATGATTGCGGGATTTATTGCCATGGGATTTGCCGGAAGTTTAGGAGAAAAAAAAGGATTGGCTAAGCAAATTTTATTACTTGGTGTGGTATTTTTTATTTTTTCTTATGTTCTTTTTAGTCTTTCTAATTCCATCAATCTTTTTATTGTTGCTATTGTTATATTTTTTATCGGATTTAACCTACATGAGCCTATTATGCAAAGTTGTGCATCAAAATTTTGTAAAGTCCATGAAAAAGGTGCAGCATTAGGTCTTTTTAATGCCTTTGGTTACGCAGGAAGTTTTATAGGTGGTTCTGTTGGTGGAATATTTTTACATCTTAATCAATTAAATCTTTTAACAATTATCTTAGTTGTTTTAGCTATTTTTTGGTTGATTAGTCTCTTTTTCTTAAAAAATCCATCTGAATTTAAAAATATTTACCTACCTTTAAATACATCTTTGGATTTAAAAGAATTTGGAAAAAATATAGGGGTTATAGATATTTATAAAAATTCCAAAAATTTAATTATTAAATTTGACAGTAAAATTACAAATGAAGAAAGTTTAAAAGCTAAAATTTAAAATAGAAAAAACTCGCAATTTGATTGAGAATTTTATCTTCTAATGAAGCTTGACAACGCTCTTTGTTTGATAAATAAGCTGTTCTAGCGATTAAGCTTGTTCTTTGAGTTTTACCATTTTTAATAATCTCTATATTTAATTGCATACTGTAATAATTCTCAACAAGCCATTCTCCTTGGCTTTCCAAAGGATCAAAATCATAAAAAAATCTAGCTGAAGTGCTTATCCTTTGTGCATAAGAATGTTTTTTCATATCCACAAGATTGAGATAAATTTTATATGTTGGATTTTGATTGCTTTGTTTAAGTCCTAAATTTTGCAATTTATTGGCTAATTTATACTCTAGCTCGCTTTTAATTTTACTTGGATTTTGAAAAAGAATTTCAAAAGTTTCATTAGGATGTGCTTGAAGAAATATGCCTTCATTATTAGTTTGTATAGAACTTTCAACAAAGGTAGAATTAGCACAGGCACTCATAAGGAGTGCCAAAAATATAAAAATAAAAATTTTCATTTTATGATGGTTGGTGTAGCGCTAAGCCCTAAAGCACGATATTTTTCATAAAGAGAGAATATCTGTTTTAATTCAGCATCGCTGACTTTTGGGTAGTTTTTAATATTTGGATTATAATATTTCTTTAAAATCGCTATTTTTTCATCATCATTTTTAGCTTTTTTAACTTCTTTATAAATGAGTGCTGACTTTTCAAAAGCTGATTTTCCATGCACTGGAGTTAAAATATAATTGATTTGATAATCTTTAAGCTCATCTTTAATTTGCTCTAGCTGCTCTCTACAAAAAGGACATTCTGGATCAGAGAATACATACATTGCGGGTTTATTTTTATCACCCATAGCAATCACCATCTTTTCCTTTTGTGCCACAGGTTTGGCATTTTTAGCAAAATGTTCTCTAGCTTCTTTAAATTTTTTCATTTCATATTCTTGAGCATAAGAAGTTCTTGTTTTTATATCAATAATATCAGGAACTATAATATTATCCTTTGTAAAAAGAATTTGATCTTGAGTTTGACCATCAACACTCACGCTAACAATCACACTTTCAAATCCTGTATTTCCAACTTTTTGACGATCTTTGACACTTACGGTAGCATTTGGAAACTGCATTTTGATACTTTTTGAATAAAAATCACTGATTTCACTATTGCTTGCAGCAAATAAAGATGCTGAACAAGCTAAAATTAAGCTTAATTTTCTCATTCATATTCCTTAAAAAATAAAATATAGATTTATTGTATAATGATTTTCTAAATACTTGTTTTTAAAAATCTTTTTTTCTCTTTTTTTTGCACCCTTTCATCTTTGTCTAGATACTCTAAATACGCTATTGCGTATTTTCTTGATAGATGAAAAATTTCTTTCATTTTTTGCACATCAAGCTCTGTTGTTTGTAAAATTTTCAAACATTCTTGCATCATTTGATCTAAAGCTTTTTTTTCTACAAAAAGATTATGAGAAAGTCTGATAACTAACTTTTCTTGAGTGAGTTTTTTTAAAATTTCATCACCGCTTTTTCGATCAAGATCTAAATCTTCATAAAGATTATAAGGAGCTTGTGGCTTAATGCCTTGTTTTTTTAATATTTCATAGAGTTCATTGTTGTTTCTTTGTTTGAGTTTTTCAAAGTCAATCCCTTTTTTAAAATATATTCCATTTTTAAAATCGAGCAAATTTTGCATATTTTTAAGCCCAAATTCACAAAATTCCACACTCGCCCAAGAGATTCTCAAAGATAATGAAGTCGGAGAAAACATAGCATAAGGATTTTTTTCTAGTATAAAAATAATCATTTTTTTAAATTCATCCAAAGCTAAGAGATTATAAACATTGAGATTTTTTTCATCCACAAAAACCCCGTTTAATTTCTTTGCCAAATCCAAAGCTTCTTTATGAAGTAATTTAAATCTTTGATAGCTAGAAAGCAAACCAAATCCCATTTTATGGATATCTTTTAAAAAACTAAAAACCGCTTTAAAGTCTCTATTTTTAAGTAAAAATAATAATTTATTTTTTAATTCTTTCTTTAAAGGCTCACTTACAGGATTTAAAATTCTACCACCCCCGACAATACGATTATTTTGAAGTAAGATAAATTTTTCATCAAAACATAAAAAAAGCTGGGTTTTAAAAACAAGATGGGCAAAAAATTCATCATTGTCTAATTCTTTTAAAATTGTAAGCTTACATTCTACACTTTTGCTTCCTACACAAAAAAGCATTTTCTCATTTTTTAATCCTCTTTTAGCTTTGATTAAAACATCGCATTCTAAAAATCCTTTAAAAATACCTTTCTTGCTTAAAACAAAACCTTTTTTCAAATCTTTATGATCGCAATTTAAACTCAATGCCACACGGTTAAAAGCTCCAATTTCTTTACAATCTTGATCATGATTTTGTATATTTTTGATCAAAAGTTCTTTTTGATTATCCAAGCAAATAATTTTTTCATTAACACTGATTTTTCCCTCATTTAAACTACCTGTCACAACAGTTCCTATGCCTTTGAGTGAAAAAATTCTATCTATGTAATAGCGAAAAATCAAATCATCTTTTGCATTTTTATCTTTTAAATTTAAAAGATAATCTTTTAAAACATCGATACTAGCTTGATCTTTTATAGATGTATAAAAAACATTTAAAGGGGTAAAATTTAACTTTTTTAAAATTTCTTGCCCACGTTCCTTATAATTTTCGCATAAATCGCATTTGCTAAATACAATAATAATATCTTTAATTTCTAAGATTTCAAGCACTTCTAAATGCTCTATGCTTTGCTCTTTTAAACCTTCATTAATATCAATAACAAACAAACAAGCACTAAAACCAAATGCTCCGCTAATCATAGTTTTAACTAAATCTTTATGACCTGGAACATCGATAAAAGAAAAGTGTTTATCTTTTAATTTTAAATCCGAAAAACTTAGATTGATCGTAATTTGTCTTTCTTTTTCTTCTTTTAAATTATCTCCATCAAAGCCATTTAAAGCTTTAATTAAAGAAGTTTTTCCATGATCAATATGTCCTGCAGTTCCAATAAGTAAAGAATTCATCAATCTTCCATAGAATTAATCAATTGAATCAAAGTATCCAAATCACTTTCCCTAATCGTTCTAAAATCTAAAATAAAACTATCATTTTCAACGCGACCTATGATATTTTTTTCTCTAAATTTTTCTTGCAATATTAAAGCCTTGCCCTTAAAAGACAAAACTCGACTTTCTAAAGTTCTATCAGGCATAGAACCACCCCCGACTAAACTCTTGCTATTTTTAATTTCACTTTCAAATTTAATCCTCTGCTGCACCCACAAAGCTTTTTGCTCTATATGTTTAATATCATCGTTTAAAAGTCTTAAAGTAGTGATTTTATTATAATCTTTTTCAAGATAAGCTTTAAGCGTTTCATTAAGCAGCGCTAAAGTGATTTTATCCACTCTTAACATTCTTAAAAGCTGATTTTTTTTAATCTTCTCAATCAAATCTTTTTTTCCCAGTATAATTCCAGCTTGGACAGAACCAAAAAGTTTATCACCGCTAAAACTTAAAATATCGCAATTTTTAAGCACTTTTTTAATCATAGGTTCATTTTTTGCCAATTCTTTATTTAAATTTTCACACCACCCAGAGCCTAAATCATAATACGTTAAAATTCCTTTTTCTTTAGCTAATTTATCAAGCTCCACAATGCTTACATCGCTTTGAAAACCTATAAGGGCAAAATTTGATTTGTGTGTTTTTAATAGTAACTTTGTATTTTCATCGATAGCTTCTTCATAGTCTTTTAAATGCGTTTTATTGCTTGTCCCAACTTCTTTAAGTTTAACTCCAGCAGCCTTAATCACTTCAGGCACACGAAAACTCCCACCTATTTCGACCAATTCGCCTCTCGAGCTAATAATTTCTTCATTTAAACAAAGAGAATTTAAAATCAAAAAAACCGCTGCAGCATTATTATTTACCACTAAAGCATCTTCACACTCAAAAAGCATTTTAAGTTTCTCAAGCACTAAAGCGTAGCGACTTCCTCTTTTGCCATTTTCTAAATCAAATTCAAGATTTGCATAATTACAAATTTGATCCTTGCATTGATTAAAAATACTTTCATCAATCACGCTTCTGCCCAAATTTGTATGGATAATCACACCTGTAGCATTGATCACACTTTGTAAATCTTTACGCAGATATTTTTGAATTTCTGATTTTATTTTTTCTAAAAGAATATTTTTTTCACAGCTATTCTCACCCAAAGCCTTAAGATTGGCTACGATATTTTTGCAAAAATAAGCCCTTAAATAAAAAGGATATTCCTTTAAAGTTTCATCCTTGATTAAAGTTCCAATTTGTGGGAATTTTTTTATTTTGTCCATCTTAAACCTTAAGAAAATATTTGGTTATTTTAACATAAAATTTAAAAAAATATTTTTTAGAGGAAAAACTTAATGAAAGAATTTGTTTTCATAAAAAACAAAGATTTAATCCCTTTGCCTGATGAAATTGAAATTTGGGAAACAAATAAAGATATAGAAGTTTTAATCTCTAATGATAAAAAACAAAAATCTAGCATCTACGCTCCAGAAATTAATTTTTACCTTAGAAATTCTCAAGATGATGCTTTAGAAAAGGCTAAAAATATTTTAAAACTCTATCAAATTAGAAATCATATTTATGATTTTGGACTTGATTTTGAAGAAAATAAACCCATTCAAAAACGCATTATTCTTATTGATCTAGAAAAAGAACTTGTTGATTTTTTGAAAAAAAATGATTTTAAAGTCATTGCTTTAAAAAATGAAGAAGTCAAAGGTATTTTTGGGACTATAGGAGAATTATGTGCGATAATATCCGATGAAATAGAAATTGATTTTGATATTTTAATTTTCAATCACCAATGCTTAAGAAAAGATTTTTCAAGGCAAAGTGGCTGCTATGATATGCAAAATTTCAAAAATAAAGAAGCCCTGCTTGAATTTTTAAATAGTATTATCCCAAATTACACTTACAAAAATTATTTTTCCTATGATTTAAATATATGCCAATATCATTCAAGGCGTAGTGAGCACTGTGCTAAATGTGTTGAAATTTGTCCCACAACAGCTATTTTAAAAGATGATGAAAATAAAAATCTAATTTTTTCACAAATAGATTGTTTGGAGTGTGGTTCTTGTATTAGTATTTGCCCTAGCGGATCGCTTGATAGTACTAATTTACCTAGAAACAGCTTTTTTGAAATTTGCAACTTTTTTAAAAAAAATAAAATTTTACTCATTTCAGAAAAAATTCCTCTAGAAAATTTAAATTTAGAACTTCCAAAAAATACCTTACCGCTAATCATAAAAGATGGATGGCTTACTCCTATGCATTTTTTAGCTCTTTTACAAAGTAGCGGTGCTAATATAGTCTTTTTAACTCAAACACTATCTCAAGGAAATCATGAAGCTATAGAACTTTTAAATACTTTTTTTGAGAGAAAATTTAATAAAAAAGCTATTTTTATTGCTAATGAAGAATTAAATACTCATTTAAAACAACAAGAATTTTTAGAAGATTTATATTTTGAATTTCATAATAATACTCTTAGTACAAGAGAAAATTTTTCTAAAAGAATACAAAAACTTATACAAAATGATGATTTTGGTTCTTTAAAAAGCGGAGATTGGATAAGATATGGTAAAATAGAAATCAATACTCAAACTTGCACCCTTTGTCTTTCTTGCGTTGGAGCTTGTAACGTAGGGGCTTTAATCGCAGATCATAAAGAAAATGCTTTAAAATTTAATGCTTCGCTTTGCACTACCTGTGGGTATTGTGAAATGAGCTGTGCTGAAAAAGATACCTTAAAGCTAACAAGAAGTGGAATGGAATTTAATCCTAAGTTTTTTGAATATCAAACGATGGCAAAAGATGAACTTTTTGCATGTATAGAATGCGGAAAAGAATTTGCTACTAAAAAAGCTGTGCAAAAAATAGCAGAACTTATGAAACCTAAATTTAAAGAAGATCAAAATAAAATTAAAACACTTTATTGCTGTGCAGAATGCAAGGCAAAAATAATGATAAAAAGTATGAGTAATTTATAAATATCGACTAAAAGTCGATATTTAATTATTATGCAAAATAAGATCTAATTTGCTCTATCCAAGCATCGATTCTTGCTTCTGTTTGATCTTCTTGATTGTCATTATCTAAAGCAAGACCTACAAATTTATCATTTACAACAGCATCACTTGCCTCAAAACTATAGCCATCAGTTGAAACCTCTCCAACTAAATTAGCACCTGCATTTTTTAAATTTTCAGCTAATTTTCCCATACCGCCACAAAAAGTATCAGAATAACTTTCACTATCACCCATACCAAAAACAGCTACTGTTTTACCGCTAAGGCTAAGTCCTGAAAAATCAAAACCATCCCAATCATCTTGCAAATCTCCACTTCCCCAAGTTGATGTTCCACAGATTAGTTTATCATAAGAATTGATTTTAGCTGCATCAATATCTGCAATATTTAATACATCACTGATTCCCAATTTTGAAGCGATCATATTCGCTGCACCTTCGGTGTTACCCATAGCACTTCCATAAACTACTGCTACTGACATTTATTTCTCCTTATAAGTTGATTTGATATTTTATACGGAACTAATTTTACCATAGTTTTGTTTAAATCATACAAAAAATGTTTTATTTCAATAAAATGTTTAAAATTTTCATTGCGAGGGCAAACAATGTATAATTTTTCAAAATTATTTTTTTCAACAAAAGTTGATATTTTTTGAATTTCATTTTCAATTTCTAAATTATAGATATCAATTTTCTTACAAAGTGCCCAAATAGCAAATTTTTTATTTACCACAATAATATTTCCCTGCTGATCGATCATCTCATCTGGATTTTGCCTAGAAATTTTATCATACACATAATCACTAAATAAACTTTGCGCATCAAAATATAATCCATCGCGATAAAATTTTAGAATTTGATTTAAATTACATTTTTTTAAATTTCTCGTTTGGAAAATCAATCTTCTTTCTTGAAATTCATTCCATTTAAAAATAGTTTTAATTTTTCCAAATTTTGCTTTGGAAATATCTTTTATAAAATTATCAAAAGCTTCTTGAATACTTTTGGCTTGTTTTCCATAAATAAGAGGAATTTTCATCTCATCTTCTACGCAAGAATTATATTGAATTAAAAAAGTCATTATAAGATCTTTTTTATCTAAAGAACGATAGATTTCAGGAATTATTTCTCTATTTTTTTCAAAACCAAACAACATTAAAATCCTTTAAAATTGCATATTTCTTTATTTAAATTAAAAATTTTACAATACTCGCAATACACACAATTGACACTTCTTTTAGCACAAACTAATGGAATTTTTCTTTTTTTAGCCTCGTTTTTAATTTTTCTCATAGTATTGTGATTTAAAAAACTTGTCAGCATAACTATACACTCTGTATCACAAGGAATAGGTTTGCGATTAACTCTATTTTCATTGCGCGCGTCCCAATGTTCAATTTTCTTAGCACCCAAATCATGCAAAACAGCCTTTATAGGAGTAATTTCATCCGCACCGATAACTAAAACCGACATATATCCTCCTTATATATTTTGATAATTATTATTATAATATGACTTAACTAAATTTATTTTGAAATTTATTATCAAAATAAATTTTATTTCAAAATTTGTCAATTAATTAAGTTAATTTTAATTTTTATTAGAATACAATTTATCAATTAATAAAAATTATTATTTAGGAGAAATTAAAAATGAAAAGAATGACAAATGATTTTGGAAATATTATCGCTGATAATCAAAATTCTTTAAGTGCTGGTGCAAAGGGACCTTTACTTTTGCAAGATTATTTATTGCTTGAAAAACTTGCGCATCAAAATAGAGAAAGAATTCCTGAACGCACAGTACATGCTAAAGGTAGTGCAGCTTATGGGGAAATGAAAATCACTGCTGATTTATCCGCTTATACCAAGGCTAAAGTCTTTCAAAAAGGCGAAGTTACTCCGCTCTTTTTACGTTTCTCAACAGTTGCGGGAGAATTAGGTGCTGCTGATGCTGAACGCGATGTTCGTGGCTTTGCTGTTAAATTTTATACCAAAGAAGGTAATTGGGATCTAGTGGGTAACAATACTCCAACTTTTTTTATCCGCGATGCGTATAAATTTCCTGATTTTATTCACACTCAAAAAAGAGATCCTCGCAGTAATTTAAGAAGCAACAATGCTGCTTGGGATTTTTGGACTCTATGCCCTGAAAGCTTACATCAAGTTACTATACTTATGAGTGATAGAGGAATTCCTGCAACTTATCGTCATATGCATGGTTTTGGAAGTCATACTTATAGCTTTATCAACGATAAAAATGAAAGATTTTGGGTTAAATTCCATTTTAAAACCTTACAAGGAATCAAAAATCTTAGCAATAAAGAAGCCCAAGAATTGATCGCCAAAGATAGAGAAAGTCATCAAAGAGATCTTTACAATGCTATTGAAAAAGGCGATTTTCCAAAATGGAAAGTCCAACTTCAAATTTTAGCTGAAAAAGATACAGATAAACTTGGATTCAATCCTTTTGATTTAACAAAAATTTGGCCACATAGTGTTGTTCCTTTAATGGATGTTGGAGAATTGATTTTAAATAAAAATCCACAAAATTATTTCAATGAAGTCGAACAAGCTGCTTTTAGTCCTAGCAATATAGTTCCTGGAATAGGTTTTAGTCCTGATAAAATGCTTCAAGCTAGAATATTTAGTTATCCTGATGCGCAAAGATATAGAATAGGTACAAATTATCATCTTTTGCCCGTTAATCGCCCAAGAAATGAAACAAACACTTACAATGTAGCTGGAGCAATGAATAGCGATAGCTATAAAAATAAAGAAGCTTATTATGAGCCAAACAGTTATGATGATAGTCCAAAAGAAGATAGAAGTTATCTCGAGCCTGATTTATTTTTAGAAGGATCAGCACAAAGACATGCCCCGCTTGATGAAGATTTTTACACCCAACCAAGAGCTTTATTTAATCTTATGAATGAAAACCAAAAAGAGCAACTTTTTGAAAATATTGCTAATTCCATGGAAGATGTTAATGAAAAAATTATAGATAGAGCTTTAAAGCATTTTGAAAAAATTTCACCTGATTATGCCAATGGGGTTAAAAAAGCTTTAAAAAAATAATTTTTACTTACCGCCTTAGGCGGTAAAATAAAGATTATTAATTTTAAGGAAAAAAGATGACAACTCTTAGTATAGAAGAAGAAAAAAGATTTGAGCAATTATGCAATATGGCTTTTAATTTTGCTAGAAATAATGACCATAAAAATCTTCAAATAATGATAGAAGCAGGATTAAATGTCAATCTAAAAACTCATAAAGGCGATACCTTACTTATGTTAGCCGCTTATAATAACTCTTATGAAAGCGCAAAAATGCTTTTAGAAAAAGGTGCAAAGGTTGATGAAAAAAATGATCGCGGACAAACCCCGCTTGCTGGAGTTTGTTTTAAAGGATATTTACCTATGTGTAAGCTTTTGGTAGAACATGGTGCAAATATTGATGAAAATAATGGATTGGGTATGACTCCTTACACCTTTGCTTTAATGTTTGGACGCAAAGAAATTTCAGCCTTTTTGTTAAAAAATTCTAAAAAAAGTTTCTTAAAGAAAATTTCTTTTGCTGTATTGAATTTCATAAAAAGAAAATGATTATTTTTTAAACTTTTTTAAATATCTATAAACGCTAGGTTCTGAAATTTTTAAAAATTTTGCAACGATAGATACAGCACCTTTGATATTAAAAATACCCTTTTCATAAAGGGTTTTTGCGATTTCTTCTTTTTGAGTAATGCTAAGTTGATAATTTGAATTTAAATAACTCATATCAATATTTTGAGCTAAAATTTCTTCTATAGATCGACTCAACGTTTCTACATTGGCCAAACCATTAATTTCTAAATTACTGCTTTCATCTTGGTTTAGAAATTCGTCCATATCGTCTAATTTTTCTATATCTATGATTTTGCAAATTACCTCTCTTATAACGCTTGTATCATGATTTATACATAAAATTCCCACGAGTTTATCAGCGTTTTTTATAAAAAAAGTCGAACCTCTTACGAGTTTATTTTTTCCAATTAAAGCCTTATAATCATGTAAAAAATCTTTGTTTAAATAAGCTTTTTTTTGTATAAGTTCGCTTGCAAAAGCACTCAAAGGAGATTCTAGGGTTCTACCGCTAATATGATTATTTTCAATAGCAGCGATATAAGCACCTTTTTTATCTATGACATGAAAAACAACTTCGTATTGTTTGCCTAAAACTTGCCCTAAAAATTTTGTTAATTTGATAAATTGTTCCTTCTGTTTTTCATCCATAAGCTTTCCTTTAAAAAATAAATAATATTTTATTATCATAATAATAAAATATTGACAAATTATTCTTAAAATGATAATATTCTATTATAACAATAATAATTTAATACTCAAGGAGAAAAAAATGTCAAATTATCCAAAAGCTATTGGACCTTATTCAGCTTATAGAGAGGCTAATGGGTTGTTATTTATTTCAGGACAACTTCCTATAAATCCTAATTCTGGAGAAATAGAAAGTGAAGATATAAAAGAACAAACCAAACAATCGTTAAAAAATATTGGAGCCATTTTAGAAGAAAATGGAATTTCTTACGATAAAGTATTAAAAACAACTTGCTTTTTAGCTAACATCTCAGATTTTACTGCTTTTAATGAGGTTTATTCTGAATTTTTTCAAGCTCCCTATCCTGCAAGAAGTGCGTTTGCAGTTAAAGATTTACCAAAAGGAGCAAAAGTGGAGATAGAAGTTATCGCTTTAAAAGGATAAATATGCTAGGTCTTGGTTTTTCACTTTTAAGTATTTTTTTACTTATTTTCATGCTTTATAAAAAAGTCAATGCCCATATGGCATTGCTTTTAAGTGGATTTTTTTTACTTGGCATAACAACAATTACTTCGTTTTTAATCCGTATATTTCCAGAATCAAATATTCAAATAAGTTATCCTCACATTTATACTTATTTAAAAAGTATAGATTTTTATAAATTAGGGCACCCTATCCTTGAAAAAGGATCTTTAAATTTAGGTTTTTTTAATATTTTTGAAGTTTTTAATCAAACTTTATCAAGCACTTTAGCAGGTCTTGGGCTTACTTTGATGTGTATAGCAGGTTTTTCTGCTTATATGGATCATGTTGGTGCTTCTTATGCTCTTTTTAAAGTTTTTGAAAAACCTTTAAAAATGGTAAAATCGCCCTATATTTTGCTTATACTTGCATATTTTATTTCTCAATTTTTAGTTCTTTTTATACCTTCTCATGCTGGTTTAGCGCTTTTGTTAATGGTAACTATGTATCCGATATTGGTTAGAACGGGAGTTTCCAAACTTTCTGCTTTAAGTGTAATTGCAATTTGTCAATATATTGATCATGGGCCTGGAAGTAGCAATGTCATCATGGCTTCAAATGTAGCTAAAATTGATCCTGCATTTTATTTCGTTCACTACCAACTTCCCACAACTTTACCCATCATTATAGCTGTAGGAATTTCTATTTATCTTTGCAATTATTTTTTTGATAAAAAAGAACATTTTGTTTTCGATCCTAAAAAAGTTGAAGAAGAACTTAACGAAAATAAAGTAAAAGAAGTCAAAAAATCACCTAGAATATATGCACTTTTACCTATTATACCTTTAATTTTAATCCTAGGTTTTAGTTCTGTCATTGATAGCATTTTGGCTTTATTACAAATTCATTATCAATCAAGCATTAAAATCAATGTTTCTGTTGCTATGATGATTTCAACTTTTATAGCTATTGTTTTTGAGATGATACGCTATAAAAGCGTTATTGAAACTTTAAATTCAATAATGATTTTCTTTAAAGGCATGGGGCATTTGTTTGTGATTACAGTTTCGCTTATTGTTTGCGGTCAAGTATTCGCTAGCGGACTTTTATCGGTTGGTTTTGTAGATACTTTGATAGAAATTTTAAAAAATGCAGGTTTTGGAGCACTAGCTATTATTGTTGTTATTTCTATACTTCTCGCTTTTTGTGCTTTTTTAATGGGGTCTGGAAATGCGGCATTTTTCAGTTTTGCTTCACTTATCCCAAATATAGCAAAGCATTTTGGAGTTGAAACCATTTCCATGATAGCACCTATTCAAATTATGACAGGTTTTGGAAGATGTGTCAGCCCTATTGCTCCTGCAATTTTAGCTATATCTGCCATGACAAAAGTTAGTCCCTTTGCAGTGATAAAAAGAACAGCTATTCCTATGCTAGTAGCAAGTATTGTAAATATCATAATGACTTATATTTATCTTTAAAAAGGAGAAAAAATGAAACCAAAAACTAAGTTAATCCATCAAGGAAGAGGCGATCAAAATGCTGAAGTAAGATCAGTAAATCCAACTTTAATGCGTGCATCGACTATACTTTTTAAAGATCATGCAACTTGGCAAAAATATAGAGAATTAAGAAAAACTGAAAGAGTTTTAAGCTATGGAGCAAGAGGTACAGCTACTAATTTTGAACTTGAAAAACTCATTTGCGAATTAGAAGGTGGTTATAGAGCTCAGCTTTTTCCTACTGGACTTGCAGCTTTAGCTATGGTGCTTTTAAATTATGCGAGCAAAAACGCACATTTTTTAATTACGGATGCAATTTATGGACCGGTTAGAACCATTTGTGATAAATTTTTAGAAAAAATGGGTGTTGAAGTTGATTTTTTAAAGGCTGATGCTAGTGATGTAGAGGAAAAAATCAAAGCCAACACTAAGCTGATTTTATGTGAAAGTCCAGGATCTATACTTTATGAAATCATTGATTTGCCAAAGCTTTGCAAAATCGCACATTCTCATAATATCCCAGTTGCTATTGATAATACTTATTCAAGTGGATATTTTTTAAATCCTTTGGAGCTTGGAGTTGATATTTCCGTTATCGCAGCAACAAAATATCTAAGCGGACATTCAGATGTTACGATGGGTATAGTAGTTTGCAATCAAAAAGAATGGAAAAATTTCAACGAACTTCCAGAAGCTTTTGGTTTTACTACAAGCCCTGATGATGTATATTTAGTACTTAGAGGGATGAGAACTTTAGATGTGAGAATGAAAGCCCATGAAAAAAGTGCTGATGAAATAGTTGAATTTCTAAAAACTAGAAAAGAAATCAAAACTATTTTTTATCCAAAACTCAAATCTCACCCAAATCATGAAATTTTTATGCGCGATCATAAAGGAAGCAATGGAATGATCACTATAGAATTCAATGATGGATATAATCAAAATGATGCCATTGCTTTTGTGGATTATTTAAAATATTTTTCTATAGGAGCAAGTTGGGGTGGATATGAAAGCTTAGCTACGGTAACAACCGCTCCTAGAACCGCAAGTGATTGGAGTAAGAGAGGTCCATTTGTAAGATTTCACATAGGATTAGAAGATACTAAAGATCTTATAGCTGATTTAGAACAAGCTTTTGAAAAAATTAAAAAGGAGAAAAAATGACTGGAATAAGTGTATTTGATCATAAATTATTAGCAGACTCTTGGAGTACTCAAGAAATGCGTGCTGTTTTTTGCGAAGAAAATCGCATTCAAAAATGGCTTGATGTTGAAGCAGCTTTAGCAAAAGCTCAAGCAAAACTTGGAATCATCCCTAAAAAAGCAGCCGATGAAATTGCTAAAAAAGCATATTATAAATTTATGGACATGGAATTTATTTTTGCAGAATTTAAAAAAACAAAGCATCCCCTAGTTCCTACAGTAAGAGGTTTGGAAAAAGCTTGTAAAGATAATTTAGGCGAATTTGTTCATTTTGGAGTTACCACTCAAGACATCATTGATACAGGCATTGTATTGCAATTTAAAGAAGCCATGCAAATTATTAAGCAAGAATTAAAAGCTATTGCAAAAGCCTTAGTAAAACTTGCTAAAACTCACAAAAATACTGCGATGATGGGAAGAACCTTGGCTTTGCAAGCCTTACCAATAACCTTTGGACACAAGGTTTCTATTTGGCTTAGCGAACTTGATCGTCATTTTGAAAGAATATTAGAACTTGAAAAAAGACTTTATGTTGGAAGTATCGTAGGAGCTGTTGGAACTAAAGCAAGTTTAAGTGAAAAGGCTAATGAAGTTGAAAAACTAACTTTAGAAAATTTAGGTCTTTGTGTGCCAAATATTTCTTGGCAACCTGCACGCGATCGTTTTATAGAATTAGGATATGTTTTAGGTAATATCAATGCAACTTTCAATAAAATCGCTCATCAACTTCTTATACTTTCACACAATGAAATTGATGAAGTAGCAGAACCTTTTGGAAAAGGTCAAGTAGGATCTAGCACTATGCCTCATAAAAGAAATCCTGCAGTCAGTGAAAATGCTGTTACGGTAAGCAATGCTTTAAAGGCAAATTTAGCCATACTTAGCGATATAGAAAGACACGAACACGAAAGAGATGGGCAGGTTTGGAAAATGGAATGGAAGCTTTTACCTGAAATATTTTTAATGCTTTCTGTAGTTTTGGCTAATATGAAATTTGCATTAAGTGATTTAGAAATTAAGAAAGATAAAATGCTTAAAAATTTAAATACTCTTCATGGTTTTGTTTTAGCAGAACGCGTTATGTTTGCTCTAAGTGATCACTATGGCAAACAACATGCGCATGAAATCGTTTATGAAAACGCTATGTTAGGTATCGAAAAACAAAAAACTTTCAAAGAAGTTTTACTAGCTGATAAAAGAGTTTCTAAAGTTTTAAAAGAAAAAGAAATTGATGCTTTACTTGACGCAACTACTTATGTAGGTTATGCACCAAAACTTGTGGATGAATTTTTAGCAAAAATCAAAAATAGTGCTATTTTGAAATAGGAAAGCAAATGTTTTATAGTGAAAAATTAGCTGAATTTATTATGAAATTACATTTTGATGATATACCTCAAAATGTAATTTGCAGAGCTAAAGAACTCATGCTTGATAGCTTTGGGACAGCCTTAGCTGCCCACAAAGAAGAATGTGTTTTAAATGCTTTAAATGCTTTAAAAACCGAAGGAAATACGACCGTTTGGGGACAAGAGCAAAAAATAGATGCCATTAATGCAGCCATGCTTAATTCAATCGCTTCCCATGCTCTTGATTTTGATGATACTCACACAGAAGCGATTTTACATGCTAGTGCTTTTTTAACTCCACTTTGCTTAAGCTATGGTTTTAGTGTTTGCAAAGACGCAAAACAAATTTTAAAAGCTTTTATTATTGGTTGGGAAATAGCCGCTAGAGTGGGTATCGCAAGTAAAGGAAGTTTTCATAAACGTGGTTTTCATACAAGTGCTATTGCTGGAATTTTTGGAAGTGTAAGTGCAAGTGCGGTTTTGCTAAATTTAAACAAGGAGCAAATTATCAATGCCTTGGGTCTTGCTGGAAGTTTTGCAAGTGGAGTGAATGAATTTTTATCCAATGGATCTAATTCTAAAGTTTTACATTTAGCAAATGTTGTAAAAAATGGTATTTTGGTTGCAAATTTAGCTAAAAATAATATGAGTGGGCCTTTGAGTATTTTTGAAGGAAGAGATAATATTTTTAAATGCTTTGGCATAGAAGAAAACTCAGATAAAACAGAACTTGATAAAGCTTTAGGTCAACTTTGGCAGATCATGCAAGTTTCTATCAAACCTTATCCAAGCTGCCATTTTACGCATGGTTTTATTGAGTGTGCTATTTCTTTAAAAAATGATGGTTTAAAAGCCGATGAAATAAAAAATATCCATTGTTTTGTTGATGAGGTTCCTATTTCTTTTGTTTGTGATCCAATTGAAAAAAAATATCAACCAAAAACTGCCTATGAAGCTAAATTTTCCTTACCTTTTTTAATGGCTTTAGGTTTTTTTGATGGTAAAATTACATTAAATTCTTATGAAAATTTAACGCGTAAAGAACTTATAAATTTTGCACAAAAAATCACTTATGAGAAAAAACAATCTACAGGATTTCCAAAATATTTTCCAGGACATATAAAAGTAACTTTGCAAAATGGACAAGTCATTCAAAAAGATGTTTTTATTAATAGAGGAAATTTTGATAACCCTTTAAGCTTTGAAGAATTAAAAGAAAAATTTTTAAACAATGCCAAAATGAGCCTTACAGAAGAAAAAGCTCATAATGTGCTAAAACAAATTATGAATTTAGAAAATCAAAAAGATTTTACACTCTAGTTAAAGGCTTTTGTTTAAAAAACAAAAGCCACTTATAGATTAACAATTTTTGGATTGTTAAATTCTAGCACATCCTTAACGCTCTGTTCAAAAGCTTTTAAAACACTAAAAGCAATGCCTTCAAAATCAAGCCCACCGCAAAGATAAATTAAAGGCATACGAAAAGATTTACTTACATCAAGCTTAGGTTTTTCACCACTTAAATTTAATTTAAAATCATAAGGACTAGCGTGTTTAAAAGTATAATTTTGCGCTGCATTTAAAAAATCTTCTTTATTTTTTAAAAACTCTCCCTTAGCTAAAATAAAATTAATTTCAAGGTATTTCCAAAAATCACTTGAAATATTTGAGCTTTCGTCAAAATTTTTCTCTATAAAGGCATAGTTTGCTTCAAAACTTTTTTTATAATTTTCAACCAATAAAGCTCCTAATTTATTTTTAGCTATATTTTGCAAAATTAGCTTTATATTGGTTTCAAATTCAAAATCTATACTCGATAAAGTCTTGATTTGCTCTTCTAAAATAAATTGAGTTGAGAAATCTTTATTTTGCAATTTTGCATAAGAAAAAATGTTTGCCATAGGTTTTTCATAATTGCCAAATTCATCCCAAAAATTCTTTTCACTACATGCGATACAACCATGCCCAGAGGCAACTGGCCAAGAGGTTTTAGAATTAAATTTCACTTTTGGACAATTATTGTAAGTATAAGGACCCTTGCAACCTATTTTAAAAAGACAGGCTCCATTTTTAGCTGCTTCATCATCAAAATGTTCTGCAAAAATTCCGCTTTCAAATTTAGCTTTTCTTTCACACATATCATGCAAACATTTACCATATGCCCATACAGGACGATTTTGCTCATCTAATTCCGGAAGAATTCCAAAAAGTGCAAAAAATGCCAAATTTGCAACAATATTTACATCGCTTGGAGGACATCCTGGGATATTAACCACTTTTTGAGTTAAGACTTCAGAAATTCCACAAGTCTTACTAGGATTTGGATATGCGGCTTGAATCCCTCCATAAGAAGAACAAGTTCCAATTGCATAAATAGCCTTAGCTTTTTTAGCTAATTTTTGTAAAATTTCATGACCACTTTCAGCGTTAGCACCTATAGTTAAGAAAAAGGTATCAATCGCAGCAACTCCACCTTCAACAGCCAAAAGAAAATCTTGATCTAAAATATCTTCTATAAGTTCTTCGGCTTTTGTTCCATTTGCAGCCATCAAAGTTTCGTGATATTCTAAAGAAAAAAAATCAAATATAAATTCATCAAAACTCGGTAATTCAGAACGCAATAAACTCTCACTGCAACCGGTGCACTCACAAAGATGAAGCCAAACTACTTTCATTTTTGGAGCGATTTCAAAAAATTGTTTAGCCAAAGATGGAATTTCATTTCCTAAAGATAAATGCTTAACAATAGTTTTTACACTTTCTTCATTGATAATCTTCTCATCTTTTAAACCTGAATTTTCAATTTCAACTATACGATTTTGAAGTATTATTTTTAATTCTTCATTGCTAAGCTTTGCCATGTTTTATCCTTTTATATTATCCCAGCAAAGAACAGTATTACCCTGTTCATCTTTTTCAACATCACCCATTCCCATAATATTATATCCTGCATCTACATAATGAATTTCTCCACTAACCCCACGAGATAAATCGCTGAGTAAATACATCGCTGAATTTCCAACATCTTCTATACTAACATTGCGTTTTAGTGGTGCATTGACTTCATTATATTTTAATATCATTCTAAAATCCCCTATTCCACTAGCGGCTAAAGTTTTTATAGGACCTGCTGAAATAGCATTTACACGAATTCCTTTAAGACCTAAATCTCTTGCTAAGTAACGCACAGAACTTTCAAGTGCTGCTTTTGCTACACCCATAACATTATAATGCGGTACATATTTTACCCCGCCAAGATAACTTAAAGTCAAAATAGAAGAATTCTCATTCAAAACGGGTAAAACCGCACGGGTTAAAGAAAGTAAAGAATATACAGAAGTTCCCATTGCTATATCAAAAGCTTCTTTTGAAGTTTGTAAAAAATCATTTTCCAAAGCTTCTTTAGGAGCGTAAGCAACTGCATGCACAAGAAAATCAATATTTCCCAAATCTTTTTTAATTTTATCTCCGATACTAGATAAATGTTCTTCATTATTAACATCAAGTTCATAAACAAAATGAGAACCAAGTTCTTCAGCAATAGGCTCTACGCGTTTTTTCAAGGCATCGTTTAAAAAAGTAAAAGCTAAATCTGCACCTTGTTCGCGACAAGCTTTTGCTATACCATAAGCAATTGATTTATTGTTAGCAACTCCTACAATCAGACCTTTTTTACCTTTCATTATCATCTTTTATCCTTTGATTAGTTTTATAAAATTCTCAACCTTTAAAGCAGCAGAGCCTATCAAAACTCCTCCGCATTCTTTAATACTTAAAATTTCTTTTATATTGCTTTCATTCACGCTTCCACCATAAAGCAAAGGTGCTTGAGTTAAAGTGGCTAAATACTCAAGAACACTGCTAATATCTTTAATATCTGCACTTACTCCTGTTCCGATAGAATAAATAGGCTCATAAGCGATGATTAAATTTTCATATTTTAAATCAATTATATCAAGCTGGGATTTTAAAAATTCCAAGGTTTTACCTGAATTTTTTGTTGTTAAATCCTCTCCTATGCAAAAAACTATCTTAAAACGATGCTCTTTTGCAAAGTCAAACTTAGTTTTTATCAAAGCCTCATCTCCTAAAATTCGTCTTTCAGAATGCCCGATTAAAACACATTTAATGCCGAATTCGTCTAAATGCTCTTTTCCAAGTTCGCCTGTAAAAGCTCCATTAACACAAGGATAAAAATTTTGTGCTCCTTGTATAAAGTTGGTTTGAAACTCCAAAAAAGCAATACTAGGTGGAAAAACGATAATATCATCACATTTTGCACCCATGGTCTTATTTAAGACGTCAGCATAATTTTTAAAACTTGCCCTAGTATGATTACACTTTAAATTTGCAGCAAAAATCATTTAATTCTCCTTTGCTCTTAAAACCTTAATACCTGGAAGTTCTTTACCCTCTATAAGCTCAAGAGAAGCACCTCCACCTGTTGAAATAAAAGTCATTTCATCCGCATCACCAGCACGTGCAACCACATCAGCCGTATCTCCTCCGCCTACAACAGAAGTAGCGTGTCCCTCGCTGATGTAATGACTCATTTTTATACTGCCTTTTGAAAATTTATCAATTTCAAAAACACCCATTGGGCCATTCCACCAAATTGTTTGTGCATCAGAAATCGCTTCTTTAAAAAGCCTTACGCTAGCAGGTCCGATATCTAGTCCCATCCAACCGCTAGGAATTTCTTGAACGGGTGAAAATTTCATAGGCGCTTCTTGAGAACAAGAAGGAGCGGCAACAACATCTACAGGTAAATAAATTTTCACTCCTAAATTCTTGCCCTTAGTTAAAATTTTATGCGCTTCTTCTAAAAGCTCTTCTTCTAAAAGCGAATTTCCCACATCATATCCTAAAGCTTTTAAAAAAGTAAAAGCCATACCTCCGCCAATAATCAGCTTATCAACCTTAGGAAGCAAATTTGTCAAAGCTTGTAATTTTCCACTCACTTTAGAACCCCCTACGACTGCAACAAAGGGACGTACTGGACGTTTAATCAAATTGATCGCAAAGTCAATTTCTTTTTGGAGTAAAAATCCCGCTCCTTTATGATCTTCATCAAAAAATTCAGTGATAGCTTCAACACTCGCATGTGCTCTATGGCAAACCCCAAAGGCATCATTGATATAAATTTGTGCCATAGAAGCAAGCTCTTTGGCTAAATTTTTGTCGTTTTTAGTTTCACCTTTTTCAAAACGTAAATTTTCAAGCATTAAAATTTGACCCGCTTTCAAGGTAGAAACTTTGTTTTTTGCATCATCTCCGATAACATCTTTAGCCATTATGATTTCTTTATCCAAAAGCCTTGATAATCGCTTAGCAATAGGATCTAAAGAATATTTAGAATTAAGTTCTTTTGGGCGGCCTAAATGTGAAGCTAAAATAATACTACAACCACGATCTAAACAATATCTAATAGTAGGAATAGCTGAACGAATACGTCTATCATCTGTAATATTTAAAAAATCATCTTGAGGAACATTAAAATCACATCTTATAAAAACTTTTTTATGATCTAAGTCAAGATCTTTAATAGAAATAATGCCATTCATTTTAATTCCTATTTGCAATATAAACGGCCATATCAACTAAACGACTTGAATAACCCCATTCATTATCATACCAAGCAATCACTTTTATCAAATCATCTGCTATAACTTGAGTCAAATCACTGGCTACAATCGCACCATAAGAACAAGTGATAAAATCACTTGAAACACGCTCTTCATCATCCACCATTAAAAGACCTTTTAAATTTGAATCCGAAGCCTTTCTAAAAGCGTCATTAATTTCTTCTTTTTTAGCTTTACGATCAAGCAAAACAGTTAAATCAACGCTTGATACATCAACAACTGGAACACGCATACTTTGGCCATGAAGCTTTCCATCAAGCTCTGGCATAACAAGTTTCATAGCCTTAGCAGCACCTGTAGAAGTTGGGATAATATTTTGCGCCGCAGCACGTGAGCGACGCTTATCTCTAGCTTTAGCATCAATAATGCTTTGACCATTAGTATAAGCATGTATGGTTGTCATAAGTCCTTTTTTGATTCCAAAATTATCTTGTAAAACTCTACAAACTGGCCCTAAGCAATTTGTGGTGCAACTTGCATTGGAAATAATTTTTTCGCCGTGATAAAGATCAGAATTAACACCTAAAACATAAGTAGGGGTATTATCCTTTGCGGGAGCACTCATTATAACTTTTTCTATGCCCATGTTTAAAAATTCTTGACATTTTTCTGTTGTTAAATGCGCTCCTGTGCATTCTAGAACAATTTGGGCTCCATATTTTACAAAATCAAGATCTTTAACACTGCGACTTTTAAAAACCTTGATTTTTTTATTATTGATTATTAAATCATCACCTTCGCTTTCTACACTTCCTTTGAATTCTCCATGGACCGTATCATGTTTAAAAAGATATTTTGCAAGCTCTATATCGGTAGTATCGTTAATCGCTACAAGCTCTATATCATTCCTTTGTAAAATTATCCTCGCAACGCATCTGCCTATGCGTCCAAAACCATTAATAGCAACTTTTACGGCCATTTTATTTTCCTTTGCAAATTTTTTATGTTAATATTCTACTAAAAAAAGGTTAAAAAATAGATGAAAATCGCACTTTTTGGGGGCAGCTTTGATCCACCACACAAAGGACATGATGCTGTCATAAAAGAAGCTTTAAAAACCATTGACATTGATCAATTAATTATCATGCCAACTTTTATTAATCCATTTAAAAAAGGATTTTTTGCTGATGAGGAAAAAAGATTAGAATGGGTGATCAAACTATGGGGAAATTTAGACAAAGTAAAAATTTGTGATTTTGAAATCAAGCAAAAACGCCCAGTCCCAAGCATAGAAAGTGTAGAATATCTTTATAAAATTTATAAGCCAAGTCAATTTTATTTTTTAATTGGTGCTGATCATTTAGAAAAACTCCATCTTTGGCATCAATTTGAAAAATTAGCTTCTTTGGTTGAATTTGTCATCGCTAAACGAGACAATATAGAAATTCCAGAACAATTTAAAGATTTAAAAACCGATATTAAAATAGCCTCTTCGTTTATAAGAAACACCCTAAATACTGATGAAGTGTGTGAAAAAATTAAAGATGAAGTGCGAAATTATTATAAAAAATTTCAAAAAAATTGATACAATTTCAAAAAATTAAAGGAAAAAAATGCAAGAAAGAATTGATTTAATTGTTAAAATTTTAGATGAAAAAAAAGCAGAAGATATAAAAACTTTTGATATGAGCAAAGAAGAATATTTTGTAAAATACGTTATTATAGCTGCAACCTTGGGAGAAAAACACGCTTTATCTTTAATTGATGAGCTAAAAACCAAACTCAAAAGCAAAGGTGAAGAATTTTTAAATATAGACAGTAGTGAAGAATGGAGTGTGATTGATTTGGGTGATATTTTAATCCATCTTTTAACACCTGAACATAGAGGAATTTATAATATAGAAGAATTATTAGAAAGTTTGAAAAAAAATAAAACTAATTAAAACAAACATTCTCTATGATTTTTAAACCATAGAGAATAAATTTTCAAATCAAAGATGATCAATATATTCTTCAATTTCTTTTTTAATTTGATGTTTTTGCTCTTTTAAAGCCTTTTTCTTAGCCTTATACTCAACCTTACTCATATAATCCTTTTTTTCGTCTAAAGCATGAAGTTCTTTTTCTATTTTTTCCACTTCTTGCTCTTTTAGCTTTTTAGCCTCTAGCTTTTTATCGTAAAAAAGAGGATCTTTACTGCAGTCATTTTTAACTTCTTTTAAAGCAAGCTCTAGGCTTAATTTTCTCGCATTATCATTATGAATTTTTGCAAATTCTATTTCTTTATTGATGCGTTCTATTTTTTTATCGCATTCATTTGCAAACGCCATAGTGCATAATGCGGCCATTAAAATCCATATTTTCATCAATCACTCCTTAAAATAAAATCTCAAATACTACTTAATTAACCCTTAAGCTTGGCTTTTATTTGATTAAACAAATTCATTACTTTATCTTGAAGTTCATTTGCTTGCTCTAATGAATTTGCTTCAAAACGAGTGATAAGATATGCACTTGTATTAGACGCTCTAAGCAAGGCCCAACCATAGCCAAAATCAATTCTTGCTCCATCAATTTCACAAAGACTTTTTACACCCTCTAAGGCACCTTTTTCAACTGCTTTTTGAAATTCGCTAACGATTTGAAATTTTTCTTCTTCATTTACTGGAATTTTAATTTCTGGCGTAGTGTATAATTTAGGCAATTCTTTAATCATACCCTCTAAATCAAAACCTTTATAAACAAGTTCTAAAGCTCTTAAAAAGGCGTAAATTCCATCATCATATCCAAAATATCTATGCTTGAAAAATATATGTCCACTTACTTCTGCAGCCAAATCAATATCTTTTTCTTTCATCATTTTTTTAATATTTGAATGTCCAGTTTTTCCCATAAAAATAGTTCCAAATTTGGCAACCTCATCAAAAAGATTTTTGCTGCATTTTACTTCTCCTAAAATTCTAGGATTTGGGATATTTTTAGCAAATAAATAACAAAGCTCATCCCCACAAAAAATATGAGTTTTGCTTAAAGCCACTATTCTATCGGCATCGCCATCAAATGCAAAAGCAAGTCCATAATCTTCATTTTGACTTAAGAAATTTTTTACAGCCTCTAAATTTCGCTCTTCTGTTGGATCAGGATTGTGATTTGGAAATTGTCCATCAGGATTGGCAAACATAAGATGAGCTTTTAAATTTAAAGCTTTTATTAGCGGCTCTATCACAACTCCAGCTGCTCCATTACTACAATCAATAGCAAATTTATAGTGAAAATCTTTTAAAAAACTAAACTGCTTAGTCATAAATTCCACATAAAGACTTAAAATATCGTATGACTGTGTATCAAAATTATCTTCTATTTCATCATCTAAATGCTTATAAACTTCTTTAGAAAATTCTTTTAATTCAGTTCCAAAAAAACTTTCCTTACCTATGGTAATTTTAAAGCCATTATATTCTTTTGGATTGTGTGAAGCTGTGATCATGATATTTGCATCAAATTTCAACCCCTCATAAAGACTAAAGTACCCGAGTGGAGTTGGAACAAGTCCTATATTATAAACTTTAATACCGGCTTTATTTAATCCACTAACTAAATATCCAAAAAGTTCTTTAGCACTATACCTTGCATCATAACCCACACTTACATTTTTACAAGATCTTTTAAGCATAGTCTGACCCAAACAATAACCTATCGCCTTAACGCTTTTTTCGTGAAGTTCCTTTCCATAAAGTCCGCGTATATCGTATTCTCTAAAAATCACATCAAGCATATGCAAATCCTTAAAATAATTAAAAAATTTTTCAATATAATAAATTTTAACTATTAAGATAAAGAAAATTTTGATACAATTTTACATTAATTTCACTAAATAAGGAAATTTTTATGGATGAAGAATTAGAAAACGAAGAAGGTAAAAAGAAAAAAGGCGGAATGCTTGTTATTATCATAGTTGTTTTACTTTTTGTATTGCTTTTAAGTATTATGGGTGTTATAGCTTGGCTTATTTCAAGTAGCTCTAGTGATGAAACAAAGATCAAAGAAGCTCCTAAAGAAGAGGTTAAAACAAATAAAACAAAAAATTCAGTTCCAACTCAACGCGGTAGTGATTATGCTAATATAGGTCCTATGTATCCTCTTGATCCTTTCACGCTAAATCTCTTAAGCGATAGTGGCTCAAGATACGTAAAATGCACAATAGAGCTAGAACAAAATAGCGAACTTTTAAAGCCTGAACTCGATAAAAAAGTGCCAGTTATTCGTGATATTATCATTAGAACCTTAACTTCAAAAACATTTGAAGAAATCAGCACTCAAAAAGGAAAAGAACGTTTAAAAGATGAATTGGTGGGTAAAATCAATGAAATTTTAACCGATGGTTTTATTAAAAACGTTTATTTTACAGATTTTGTTGTGTCTTGATGCGTGTAGGTTGCGATATTGTTGCTATTAGCAGAATAGAAAAAATTTATCGAAGGCATGAAAAATTTTTTTTAGATAAATTTTTAAGTCCCAAAGAGCAATTATTGATCAAAAGTTCTGCAAATTTAGCAGGACTTTGGGCAGCAAAAGAAGCAGCCAGTAAAGCTTTGGGGACTGGAATTTGCGATCTTTGTGGATTTTTAGATATAGAAATTGACAAAGATGAAAGAAATGCTCCCAAACTTCAATATTCTAAAAAAATTATGGATCATTTTTGCATCAAGCAAACATCTCTTAGCATTTCACACGATGGCGGTTTTGCCATTGCTATCGTTGTCTTAGTTTAATTTCCTATAGTTTGTTTATCCAGATTCTTTGAAAGTATAAAATCAACAACTGGTTGCTCTCTTTTATTGGCCCTTTTGCAATGATCTTTTTGAAAAAAATCCGTAATCTTAATAACTATTCTAGCCCATTTTTTATGGTTTCTTTCTCTCCACGCATGAGAAGACACACTCTCCCAAGCATAACCATTAAACAAACTTGCATTAACAAAATGATCA
Organism: Campylobacter sp. B0100352/1; assembly: GCF_020135855.1. Taxonomy (NCBI): domain Bacteria; kingdom Pseudomonadati; phylum Campylobacterota; class Epsilonproteobacteria; order Campylobacterales; family Campylobacteraceae; genus Campylobacter; species Campylobacter sp. B0100352/1. The sequence goes on along the minus strand of NZ_JACHTP010000007.1, from coordinate 16,076 downwards.
AGCGCTCTTACGCCTTGTCTAGCACGTGCAGTATTGAAAAAAATTCCCACAATTACAATAAAAATATAACCTAAAACCGCTAAAGGAACAATAGCACAAAGCAATAAAGTTCCCGCTAGCTTCTCTCTTAAACTCCCTTTAATTTTATGCTTAAAATGAAAAAAAATCGCTCGATTTCTATTTTTCACCCTTAACATCCCTTTTGCTAAATTTAATTCTCATCCCATTTGCTGATCTAATAGTCAAGCGTCCTACCACATCAGGAGTAAAACCTTCTTCTAATTCTAATTTATAAGTTTTTAAAATATTAGCTAAAATCAAAATAGCCTCTTGCATTGCAAAACCTTGCCCTATGCAAATTCTCTCTCCCATACCAAAAGGCAAATATGCATCTTTTTTATATTCTTCATCAAAACGCGAAGGATTAAAGTCATTAGGATTTTGCCAAAAACTTTCATGGCGATGTATAAGCCATGGTGCTATTACAACTCCTGATCCTTTTTTAATGGTTTTATCTCTTACAATGGTGTCTTTATTGGCTTCTCTTGCAAAAAATCCCACAGGAGGATAAAGTCTTAATGACTCTTTAAAAATATTAGTCAAATATTTAAATTGTTTCAAATGCGAAATCTCAATAGTATCATCTTTTAAAATTTCAATAATTTCTTCATAGGCTTTTTGCTGTTCCTCAGGATAAAGGCTAAGCAAGTAAAGCGTCCAAGTTAAAGAACTAGCCGTAGTTTCATGACCTGCTAAAAAAAGCATAGCCACTTGATCTAAAATTTCCTCAAATGAAAAACGCTGATTGGTTTCTGCATCAACCACCAAAAGCAAAGAACTTAAAATATCTTCAAATTTTCCCAACTCTCCTGAACTGACAGCCTCATAGCGGGGCTTTATAATATCGCTTAAAACTTGTCTTATGGTATCTCCTGCTTTCGCTCGTTTGCGATCTCCTAGAATATAAGAAAGCCATTTTGGAAAATAAAACATGCGACGCATAGCCGTATGCACACTTTGTTCTTGAAAAATCACAAAAGCATCAAGAATTTTTTTACCTTTTTGTGCATCAAGTTTAGAAGACATGATAGTGCGAAAAATAACATCGGCTGTAACAAAAGTCATAGCTTCATCCACTTCAATCACTGAATTATCCGGATATTTACCAAAACGCTCCATCATATCTGCTACAGCTTCACTCATGAGATTAAAAACTTTATTGATGCGTGTCATTTCAAAACTAGGTCTTAAAAGCTCACGTTGTTTTTTCCAAACCTCTCCGTTGGTTGTAAAAATACTTTCTCCTAAAAGCGGACTTAAAAGCTCATGCAAAAAGGCACTTTTTGGAAATTCCTTAACCTCATCAACCATCATTCTTTTTACTTCTTTGGTATCATTGATCACATAAAGATCAAAATTAGGCATTTTAACATAGCCTGTTTGCATTTTATAGCTACGCTCATAAAGCCCATCAAGCCAAGATCTACGCTTAAGCAAAAAGGTTAAAAAAGTTGAAGCCTTATTTTTATAAGGTTTTGGGTAGAAAGGACACCTGCTCATATTTTTATTTCCTTTTCTAAAAATTGAGATGACAAAACAAAATTAAAAAAATCGTAACTGCCCTTAATACTTGGACTATAAAGATATAAAAAATGTGCTTTGTTTTTATCTTTTTTGATTTTTTTATATTCATTTTTTTCATACAAAGTATGAAATTTAGCGCTTAAAAAATGCGGAGTAAATTTCGCATTGACACCACTTGTACGAAAAAAATCAACTTGAGGAAAACACGCCCCATCAATAACCGAAGTGTAATCATACCATTTTAAATCAAATCGAGAAACAAATTCTAATTTTTTTCTAAAATCATTGGACTTTTTTTGATAACTCACCAAAGGAATGCACTCGCCCAAAGTAATAATCTTTAGCTTATTTAATATTTTTTGTTCTAAATTTTGCCTTAAAATAAAATCCAAAACCTCAATACAAACTATCGTTCCAACACTATGAGCTATTAAAATTAATTCATAGTTTTCATTATTTTCATTCTGCTTTAAATTTTGCAAGATTGTATCGGAAAATATTTTGATTCTCTCTTCCATCAAGCCTTGTTTTTTATAGTGCCAATTTGCACAAAAAGCACAAATTCTAGCTATCCAAAATACTGCTAATTTTTTACCAAGTTTAAACAAAAAGCGAAAAATTAAAAAAGAAAGTAAAATTCCTAAAATAATGGAAAAAGGAAAATGTATATAATTTTTTGCAAGAAAAAAAGCTGCAAAACCAGCAAATAAAGAAAAAAATAAAGAAAAAAGAACATAAAAAAATGGATAATATCCAGTGATTAATTGATAAATTGATTCTTTACCAAATTTGATAAAAAGACCTGTAATCGTATAAATTCTAAAAAAACTGTAGCAATCTTTTAAAGCATCCAAATAACTTTCTGACCAATTTTTTTTTACTATATCATTCCAAGTTAAAAAATGATATTTAAGCTTTACATTTTGAGTATCGACTTGAAAAAAAGGAAAAGTTTTATGATGATCAACTTTACTTATACTGGCTTGAATATCAAATTGATTGGAATATTTTTTTAAATTTTTTTTAAACAAATCATAATAATATCTATAACTTTTAGGATCATATCCTGCTATATAAAATACTTCTCTATCCATAAAAAATCAATTTCTTAAACTATTTTTTTCAAAATTATAACAATTTTTTTTAAAAACTTTGTTAATTAAAATTTTTACTTTTATGATTTAAAAATGAATTTTTATAAAAATTAGCATTAAATTGATTACTTCTTAAAAGATAATTTTTAAAATGGCAAACTAAAACCGGATTTGGTCTATAAGCGTGAGCTTCTCTCCAGAAAAAATGAAGTTTTTTTGGATAGGTCAAATCCTCAAAATCATAAAAAGCCTTGCCGCAAACCTTAGTAGGACAACCTTCCAAAATAGCACTTAAGCCAACAGTAGAATTTATAGTAATGCACCCTAAAGCATTTTTTAAAAGTCTTGGCAAATGAGAATCATGGACATATAAAATTCGTCCTTCAACATGATATTTTTCACTAAGCTCTTGAATCAATTTAGAATAATTTTTATATCCTCTATCCATAGGATGATGTTTAAAAACTAGATAAGATTTAGCCCTAGCATGATTGGCAAAAGAAAGTATGGTTTCTTCTATAAATTCTTCTATGCTTTTTTTATAGTGATATTTAACTTGTGTATCATTATAAACTTGCAAAATGGCTAAAAAATATTTCTTTTTAAGATCATAAATCTTATTGTTTAGTTTTTTTTCTGCAAATTTATAAAAATATTTTCTATATAAAGATCTAAACCAAAATAAAAACTCAAAAGGATATAAGGTACGATGGTGAAGAGCATTATTAAAAAATGGAGCTAAAAGAAAAGAAAATAACCAATATAAAAAAGCATAAAAGGCCATGTATTTAAATCCACCAGGGATTTCTTTTATAGATTTTTTACTACATACTTTTTGATTGAGATAAAAATTTTTATTGCGAGGCAGCAAAGAATTTGCATTAACGCCATTTTTTTCAAAAGTAATACAATAAGGTCTTAGATACCCTTCTTCAAAAATCCAAACATCGATGTTTAATTTTTTAGCAACCTCTATAGCCTTTTTATGGATTAATCGGCAATCATTATACATCAAAATAACTTGAGTCTTGTGTTGCTTAAAAAGTTTTTCATAAAATTGTGTTAAATTTTCTTCCTTATCCTTGTAAATTTTTGCTTTAGGATAAAATAAAAAATCCCCACCATTAAAATTAATCTTTAAAATTTGAGCATTGTATTTTTTTAGTTTTTTTGCCAAACGATAAAAAAAATTACCCACTGGTCCTTGTAAAAGAATGACATTTTTTCCGCTAAATTCTTTTTTTATTTTTTTATCAAATTCCATTTTAATGCTACAAATTCGTAAATTCTTCTTATTTTTCTTAATATAAAAATTCTAAAATCAATGATTATTTTTTGACAAGGTTTAGAAAAATAATCATTTTGCATTTTTAACATTATATCTAAACAAAGTTCAATTTCACATAAGTTTTTTGTTTTTGGATGAATATATCTTGGATATTGCACCAAAACACCAGCTACAAGCTCTTCTAAAGTCAATTTTCTCATTCTTCTTAAACATTTTTGTTTATCTTGCGTTAAACCCCAACCTGCATAAAAAGGCATACCATAAGTAAAAACTTTCTTAGAGCGTAAAAGTGCATCAAATCCTGAAGTAGAAGTGATCGTATGCACTTCATGGCAAATTTTTATCGCACTATCAATGCTACAATTTTTTACAATCTCATCGCAATATTTTAAAATAATTTTTTCATCCTTTAAGCCTTTGCGATTTCCACTTAAAACATCAGGATGGGGCTTAAAAACAATATAAGCATCTTGATTTTTCAATCTTACTTCTTTAATCAAATCCAAAGTCGATAGCCCAAAACCACCTAAAATCATTGAAGCATCGTCCTCAACTTGCGCAGGGATGAGAATAATTTTTTGTCCTTTTTTAGCGTTAATCTTAATATCTTGATGTTTGATACCGTTATATTTTGAAAATTTATTCTCTTTTAAAATTTGGATAATATTTTTTGCCCTTGATAAAATTTGCTCATCAAAAACTTCATTTTGCAAGATATTTTCTAAGCGACTCTCTTGATTTGGGTCAATATAAAGTCCTTGATCATCAACAATTAAAGAATAAGGGCGCGTAAGATCAGAACCCAAAGAAATCGAACGGATAAAACCATCTTCTACTAAAGAAATTTTTGGAATAAAGCTAGTTAAATTTTCATCTTGTGCTTTTTTTATCAGAGTATTTCTCAACTCATTAAAATTGACTCTCTTACCCCAAATGAAAAATTTATCACTTTTTTTTAGCTTATATTTATCTAAAGCTTTTAAAGAATTTAAAAAAAATATTTCATTATCCTTAGCCTTAAAAAAAGGTTTCATAAAATACCTTTTCCAAAGAGTAAATCCTAACATAAACAATCTATTGGAATTTTCTTGTTCTATACTTTTATATTTTGCCAAGGTTTTAATCGTATCAAAAATATCACTTTTTTGATTTAAATAAGGATTAAAATACTGACTATAAAGCATATAGGCAATATAAAACACTTCTTCAAGACTTCTTTTTTTAACCCTTCTTAAACATTTTTGCTTATCTTGCGTCAAACCCCAACCCGCATAAAAAGGCATACCATAACAAACACACTCACAACCCATAATCAAAGCTTCAAAGCCCATCCCAGAGGTTTTAGTATAAACTTTATTAAAATGTTTTAATAAAGCCATAGGATTAAAATTCTCACTTATAATCTTGCATTCTTTAGGCAAGGAATGTATATCAAAATCGCTTTGTTTTTTTCCGCTTAATACATCAGGATGAATTTTAATATAAATTTGAGAGTTTGGATTTTCTTTTATAGCATCTTTTATTATTTCACTGGTATTAAAATTTTGCGTTAAACCGTATTTTAAAGATGCATCGTTTGCAGTTTGAGTGATGATTAAAACGCGGTTTTGATCTTTTAAAAAATAATCATTTGGGATATCTAAATTGTTATTGTATTTGCTAATTTTATATTTTTTTATAAGTTCTATAGCTTTTTTAGCTTTGTCTAATTCTTCTTGATTTAACTCATAAGTGTTTAAAAGATTTTCTAATTTTGAAGGCTTAGTGGCATCATAATAAATCCCTATATCATCACAAACTAAGCTAAAACTAGGTGCATTTTCAACGCCCAAATTTAAAGATCTTATGAAACCATCTTCTAAAAGCATAAATTTTGTATTATACTTTTGGGCTAATTCTTGCGCTTTTAAGCCAGATTTTTTTCGTCCCCAGCCTACAAAAATATCTTGCTTTTCACATTTTGAAAAAATATTAAACCATAAAACAGAATGAAAATTTTGAACATTAATAATTAATTTTTTTGAAACACTATAAAATTTCATATATTTTCACAACAAGATAAAATTTTCTGTTTTACTTTTTCCAAGTTAAATAGTCCATTTTTTGCTCTAGAATTAAGATTGCTAAAAATATTTTCAAAATCTTTTTTGGTTATTTTATAATCTTTAAAATTTGTTGATATATTAAGAACATCAAACAAATCTATAATATCTTTTTTGTAAGACAGTAAAATGCTATTTTCATCACTTATGCATTCAAGCAAAATTGGAATTGTAAAACTACAAGCCAATCCATGTGGAATTCTAAATTGCATAGTCAAAGGATAACTAATTGCATGAGCTAAAGCTGTTTGTGTATTTGAGAAGGCTAAGCCTGCATAAATACTTGCTAAAATTAACTTTAATCTTAATTCTTTAGAATTTAAATTATTTTGCAACTGTGGTAAATATTTTAAAATCAATTCAATAGCTTTAATTGCATGATTTGTAGATATATCATTAGAATTTTTATTCCAAATTGATTCTATAGAATGAGAAAGAGCGTCTAAAGCCGTATATATTGTTAAATCTTTAGGTATATTTAAGTATAATTTTGGATCATAAAAAGCTTCTTTACAATATAAATTTTCATTAGATAATGAAAATTTAATATTATTAGCACTATCCCAAAATGTCGCCCATTGAGTTAATTCACTACTTGTTCCAGCTGTGGTAGGTATAGCATAGATAGGAATAAATGAAGAATTCTTTGAAATTTTTAAATCTTTTCCTTCTTTTAAAATTTCACCAGATACACTAAAATATTTTGCCACATCTAAAACGCTTCCTCCGCCCAATGCTATAATTTCACTATAGCCATTGAATTCTTTTTTTAATTCTTTAACAAATTCTATTTCAGGATTAGAAGCTATATTAAAGATGTAAGCTTTTAAACGCTGTCCTAATCTTTCTTTAAAAACTCCAACAAAACCTTTTTCATAAAAACTTTTAGATGTAATAAGCAATATAGAATTCGTTTTAAGACTGTCTAATACTTTAGTATATTCAACATTAAAATTCATTTTTACAGGATTGTAGTATTTGAAATTCATCTTGTTAATCTTTACTCAAAAAATTTGCCATTCTTGAAGCAACTTGCTTTGGAGTAACTTTAGGTCTTCCTAATTTTTCTTTACTTCCTTTAAGAATTTTAACATAAATTAAAATTGCTCCTCCAGTATTTCTATTTTTAAAAAAGCACAAAGCTTGCTCAAGTTCTTCAAATGAAGATATAATAAAAACTTTCTCATAACCACAAAAATATGCCACTTCTGCAAAATTTACATTAGGAGAAAGATTAAATTGACCTCCAGTGCTATCATGGCTTTCATTATCTAATAATATATGACAAAAATTACCTTTATTATGCAAACTAGCATAATAAGCATTTGTGCTTAAAGCTCCAAGCCTCATAAGCAAAGCAGAATCTCCATCAATAGCAATGACTTTTTTAGAAGTTTGCAAAGTTACCCCCAAAGCTAAAGAACTCACGCACCCCATTGAACCAACCATATATAATTGATTATCTAAGTCTTCAACTTCATATAACTCTCTACCTGTTTTTCCTGTGGTTGCAAATAAAGCAATTTCATTCATTTTAGAAAAATAACTTAAATGCTGTAGCACTTCTATTCTTTTTGGTAAAAAATTAGAATTAGAATCTTTTACTTGAAGTGTATTTATTTTTTTTTCAAAAAAAATATTCTTATCGTGATTTAAAGCACATTTTTCAAAAGTATTGTTTTTAACAATAAAAAAATAACTTTTTCCTTTTGCTAGATAATCGTAAGCTACTTGCAATTGCTGCTCAGCCTCATTAAAATCACTATCTAAAAAATCATAAGCAATATCACAAGTTCGAAGTAATTTATCTGTAATTATTCCCAAAAGTTCGTGCTGAGGCTCATCTGTATTATTCCCCATATCGTCTCTTTCACCTCTTAAGGATACAAAACCTAAAATAGGAATTTCAAAAGTATAATTTAAAGAAGTAAGAGGAGATAAGGCATTACTTAGTCCACTATTTTGCATTAAAACAACGCCGAAACTTTTTTTATAGTTTGCTAAACTAATACCACTAGCGATTGCCACTGCATCACCTTCATTATTAGACATAATGAAAGAATTAGTATTAATCGCATAATTAATCATAGGAGCAAGATAAGAACAAGGAACACCGCTAAATTGAAAACATCCGATTTGCTTTAAAGATTCTCCAAATAACTCCATTTTTAGCATTAAACTGTCCCAGGTATGAGATTTAAAATTTCATCAATTTTCATACATTTTTTTTCAGATTCTTCACTTCTATCGTTCTCTAAAATTTCTTTAGCTATACTTTGCATTGCCACAAAAGAAGAACGAATCATATGATTTGCATATACAACTATATTAACACCATATTTAGCTAATTCATCGGCTTTAATTCCACAAAAACTCGTAGGAACAACAACAATAGGAGTCTCTTGATCTTTAGATCTAAATATTTTTAAAAATTCAATAATTTCATTTGCATCTTTATGACGCGAATGTATCATTATTCCATCAGCACCTGCTTTAATATAAGCAAAAGCCCTTTGTAAGGCATCATCCATACCTTTATCTAAAATTAGAGACTCTATTCTAGCAATAATCATAAAATCATTTGTTATTTGAGCTTTTTTTCCAGCTTGAATTTTTGCACAAAAATCCTCAATATTATCTTGATTTTGAACCACATCATTGCCAAGTAAGGAATTCTTTTTTAGACCTATTTTATCTTCAATAATCACAGCAGAGACGCCAATTCTTTCAAGACTTCTAACCGTAAACACAAAATGTTCTAATTTTCCACCCGTATCTGCATCATAAATTAAAGGTTTGGTAGTAACTTCAAAAATTTCATTAAGGGTATTTAAGCGACTTGATAATTCTACAGCTTCAATATCAGGCTTACCTCTAATAGTTGAATCAGCCAAAGAACTTGACCAAAAACCATCAAATTCAACCTTTATACCATCTTTAGTTACAAAAGTATTTTCGGCTATTAATGCAGAAATTGCTGAATGGGTTTCTAAAATTCTCAATGGCTTTTTAGCATCAATCAAACGCCTTAAAAGTGATAATCTAGTATTAGTTGCAATCCCTAAAGATCTTGCATTTTGATTTAATTCAGTAGAGCTAATACCCTCTGTATACTTAGGTTCAATAAGCTCTCCACAATTTAGCTCTTTTAATAACGCGATCACATTTGATCTTTCATTTTTTTGAGGCCCCTCTTTCCAATCATCACCATGAATTACAAAACGTGGTTTTAGCTTTGTAATATTTTCAGCATAACTTAAAGTATTTTGCGGAATAACTTCATCGATAAATTCCATACTTTCAACAATAATTTTTCTTTGCTCATAATTCATATATGGGAGACGCTTATAAGAAGCTATAGCGGAATCGGTTAATAAGCCCAGAACAACCTTACCATTAATTTTATCAGCATATTCTCTTGCTAATTTCATAATATTTATATGACCAGGATGTATTAGATCAGCTGACATAGCTATATACACAACAGATGTTTTATTCATCTTTATATCCTTTAAATTACTAACTAAAACTAATTTTTAGGCATAGAGAATAATATCATTTTTAATTAAAAAAAATACTAAAAATACTAAAAATACTATAAATTAAATTTGAATTTCCAAATCGCTTTTAAAATCAATTTCACACCAATTTCCCTGAATTTTCACAGCTTTAGCATTGTGAAAATGATCAATTAAGGCTTGCAAAAAACTTGTCATGTACATATTATCAAAATCTTTTCCATCGTATAAAGCATTTCTATCCAAATGATCGTAAAAATCAATGAAAGAGGATAAAAATTCAGCACTTATCTTAAAAAGACCTATATATTGTCCTTGAATTTGATCATAATTTTGTGCTTTCTTGCCTAGTTCTATTATAAAGCCATTTTCATCTATTCTTAAAGTTTCTGCATCCTCAAGAGGATTTTCAAATCTTTTTTCCCAAAGTTTTTTCCAATCCTCATCAACAACGATAGATAAAGGATCTTTTGCTTTTTTTAAAAGCTCGATTGTGTTTTTAAAATAAACAATATCCGCATAAGAAACAATCAAATCTTGCTTATCTTGAACACAGATTTGCAAAAATTCTCTAGCACAAAAAAGAGTGTGCAACATATTAGTCGAAAAATAATTTTCATTGACGTAAAAACAATCCAATTTAAAGCGTTCTTGAACAAATTTCTTTAAAACGTCAAATGAATATCCACCCACAATAGCAATTTCATCAACCCCAGCTTCTTTTAAAGCCTGAATTTCATAAGATATAAGCTCTTGATTTTTATATTTAACCATACATTTTGGATTATTTTGTGTTAAAGGCATTAATCTTGATCCAAAACCAGCCGCTAAAATAATAGCTCTCATTGCTTCTCCTTTATAAGATTAAGCCATTCTTTTAAAATATTTACATTTTCAAGCCCGTTTTCTCTTTCTATATGCCACATTATGCCATAAATATTTTTATCTTTATGCTTAAAAGCCTCTATGCTTTTATCGTTTGCTTTTGCTAAACTTATTAAATCCTTTCCTAAAGCTGTAATAGCATAATTATGAAAAGAATTAACCACGCAATTTGCATCATCATTTAAAAGAATTTCGTGATTTCCTATGTGATTTATACAAGAATTTAAAGAAGAATCAAAATAATGTGCGATCATTTGCGCACCTCTGCAAATTCCTAAAAGTGGAGTATTTGTTTTTAAACAATACTTGATAATTTTTTTCTCATAATCATCTCTTTTACAAGATAAAGCACCATGATCATAAATGCTTAAATCATTTCCTCCGCTTAAAATCACAGCGCTAAGATGTTTTTCATACATGCTAAAATCGATTTCGTAGCTTAAAGGCAAAGGTAAAAATCCTGAAAATATTTCTAAATTAAAAAGCCTACCCCAATCTAAAGCCAATGTTTCTCTTTCTTCAAAATAGCTTTGATTGCAAATAAGTCTTTGAGTAATCCCTATAAACAAAATATTTGCTCACTTTCACATTCTATATTAATTCTACTTGCCTTAAGATAGGTTTTAAAATTTTCTTCTCCAACACCTATTACAGCAGGGAGTCCTAACTCTGAAGCTCTGATCGCCATATGAGAATTAGCACCTCCATAGCAAGTAATAAGCCCTGCAATTTTTTTAGCGAACAAATAATCATACCCTGGATCTGCAGCGTAAATTAAAACTATTTTTCCTTCCAAATCCTGATCATTTTCTCTAGCTGTATTTGCAACAATACTTTTTTGAGTAATAAAATTAGGAATAATACGATGCGTGTAAAAAGAAAAAATTTGATCAGAACTAGATAATAAAGAAGGTAATTTTATAGCTTGAGTTAATTCGTATTCTTTTTTATGACGTGAAATTTCTTCTAAAAACTGCTCTTTAGGATTGATAGAATAAAGACTTGAATAAAGATTTAAAATACTTTTTATATCAAGATGCGCTAAATCTTCTTTTTCGATTTTATAGTAATGCCCTAGTTCTTCTATATAAAATAAAGCTTTAGATAATAAACGCGTGAATTCAAATTTTACCCATTCTCTTCCTTCTATGGCCTGCTTTAAAAAATCAAAAAATTCTTTAAAATCAATTTCTAAGCCATGCTCTTTAAGTAAAGTATTTAACTGATCTTGTTTTTGCTTTGACATTTTAAATGCCTCATCGTTAAAATGTGATTTATTTTCTTTTTTCTCGCTGATATTAAAATACAAATCAAAATTTTCATCATATCTAGGTGATAAAATATTATAAGTTCCAGCCCTTAAATGTCCAAATTCATATAAAAATTCTTCTTTATTGTTTTCACTAAGTTCGCAGGTTTTTTCACTTAAAATTTTACTCACAGTATTTAAAGAATTTAAAAAACCATTTTTTTCTTCTTTGGTAAAAAAATTAATTTCAACTAAAGAATTAAGAAGTTGCATCGCTACAAAACCCGCTCTTGCAACACCCGCAAAAGGTAAAGTTCCATAACGCTTGCACTCTTCTAAAAGCCAATAAATTTTATCAATCAAAGAAAAATCGGATTTGATAATGTTTTCGTATCTTTGCCTTAATTTAGAAGCTTTTTTAATATCCTTTAAATAAAGTCCAGAAGAAGGATTGATAATTTTATTAGTTAATTCAAGTAAGCTAAATTCTAAACGCTTGATTTCATTTTCATTAAAACCATGTGTTAAAAGCTCTTTGAGTTTAGCCGGGGTGTTAAAATCATAACAAGAATAAACTATACTAAATTCGATTTTATCATGTAATTCATGATTTTTATTTAATTTATCAAGATAGAAATTCGCTAGTTTTTCAGCGATCTTTTCATCCAAATTCTTTGGAATAAAAGAATTAAAAGAAAGTCTTACATCTACAAAAGGTATACCCAAAAAAGAATGGATCAAAGGATGAGATCTTAAATCCCTATAGCCATAATTATCACGTTGATAAGCCCAAATATTATCTGTTATAATTTCTTTATATAAACTAAAAGCTAAACGCTTTGGTTTTAAGCCTATAATCTCTGCAGGATTCCAATCAGGCATCACTCCAAAAAGTGCTTTATCGCCTAAAATTCTAGGGCGTAATTCTTGTAAAGACATAAAACGCTTAGCAAATCTCTCTAAAGCTTCTTTCGGCAAAGCATCAAAGAGATTGTTTTTATTGTGCATAATAAGAGGCCTAACTTGCAAGCAAATAAGCTCGCTTTTATGTCCTAACTTAGCAAAAGCAAATTCAACATCTAAAAAATGACAATCATATAAATTCTCTAACTCTTTAATCAGCTCTATAATTTGCTTTACTTTTTCATCTTTAAATTCTAAACTTTGGCGATAATGATAATAAGTCTTAGCATTTTTTACACTTCCATCAGTGATAGAATTGCTCGAACCGCTTTCATCGTATTGTAAGCAAAAATAGGGTGCAAAATTATCTTTATCTACACTAAATCCAACCCCACAAAGCTCTATATTTTCGAGCATAGGCTGAATTAGAATTTCATCATCTTGTAAAGGCATAGAATTTCCAACTTTTTTTAAAGCTTGCAAAAGTTCTATTTTATCGTTAGTTAAAACGTTTGCAAGGGATAAAAAAGCTCCAGCGTTAGAATTTACCATACTATCTTCACTTGAAGATGAACTTCTGATAATCACTTTTTCGGTATTTAAATGAGAAATTTTTTCTAAGATCGCTTCTTCATTTTGCTCTAATTCTTTAAGCGAAGTTAAAACCAAAGGCAAAACTTTTGCTTTGGTTAATTTTGATTGTAAGTTATAAAGATTTTTAGCCTTGGTTTGAAAATTTAACTCCGCCATATTTTCCCCATTTATATTTTTTTAGCACTCCAACAACGTGTAGTGTATTTGATATCAAATTCTTTAGGAAGTCTTTCTGTGATCTTTTGACTGATCTTTTCAAAAAGCTCATTTCCTTCTTTTGTTTCCAAATCCCAATAAGGATTTTTAACACTTCTCCACGCATTGATATAATTTTCAATGCTTTGATGAAAATAAAAATCTTCTTCTATATAAACTATATTATCAAAAAGATCTTTACGACTTTCTATAATAGGTCTTTGATCTTCCCTTCTAGTTCCTCTTGTATAATTTGGCACAAATTCTATGATAGTATCCTCAGCGATCTTTTGCATCGGATCATTTAAATCTCTGTGATTCCACATACAAGAAAAATAACCGCCTTTTTTAAGCAAACGATGCGCTTCATTTAAAGCTTCATTTCTATCCATAACATTAAAGCTGCTTCCAAAAGTAACCCAATCAAAACAAGAATTTTCCAAAGTTGAGTCAATTCCAGTTGCTCTAACCCACTCTATACTTTGCCCTTTAGTTCTTTCAATACCAATTTCTCTCATAGCGTCATTTGGCTCTACCGAAACAACGTTGCAATTTCTCTCAAGCAACATGATGCTCAAATTTCCCGTTCCAGCTCCAATATCAGCAACTTTTAAATTCTTACCTCCAACTAAAGTAATCAACATATCTATAGTTTTTGGTGCATAGTTTGGTCTATAGCTATAAAATTTTGCATGCTTGGTATAATCCCATACTTGTTCTACTAATTTTTCCATTTATATTCCTTTTTTCATCTCCAAGCTAGATGAAAAAAGGATTTTTATGCTTTTTTAGCTGTCCAAGCCCTTATTTTATAAGGTATTTCTATATTTTGCATTTTTGAAATTTTAGTCTCTATCATTTCTAAAATTTCTTTCCATCTTTTTTCACCTGCTTGTGCTTGTATATCATTTACAGAATGCCAAGCTCCAAGATAGCGTTCTTTATCCCAAATTTCTTTATAATCGCATTCCATAAAAAAGCAGTCTGTAAAATCCCCTGTTGAAACGAGGATTTCTTCCCATTTTTTAACATTTTGACTTCCACTACTCACACGAGCAAGCTCTGGAACAATATGTTTAATCTCCTTTTCGATCTCATCAAAAAGCGAACCCTCTACAATGTGACGAGGATTCCAGATTGCAGTGAAATACCCCCCCCCATTTAGCACTCTTGCGAATTCGGGTAAAGATTTATTTGGATCTGTCCAGTGAAAAGAACTAGCCATGATAACCCAGTCCGCACTTTGATCTTGCATATGAGTTTGCTCACCACTTCCTTTGTGCCAAGAGATATTAGAAAGTTCTTGAGTGAATTTTTTTCCTTCTTCACGCATATTATCATTTGGCTCTACTGCATTGATTTGACATGCAAGCATTTGAGCTAACATCTTAGTAAGCTTACCCGTTCCTGCACCAACTTCAACGATATTAAGATCTTTTAAATCTTTTTTATGGTCATTGATGCAAGTAACTAGTTTTTCCAATAAAAATGGACTATAAGCAGGTCTATTGTGATAATGCTTTGCAACTTCTGTAAAATCACCTTGTTTCATAACTCTCCTTTAAATTGATTTTAAATTATATCTTAAATATTTTAATTACTTTGTTAGTCACTGCTATTTTCGATTTGTTTTATTTCATTTTTACCATCCAACTCCTCACACATTTTTTCAAATTCTTGATAATACTTCCAAGAAGCTACTATATCGGGACGATGTTGCTTGATGTGAGTTAACTCTTCATCTAAGATTTTCCTTAAAAATAAAGCTTCATCTTTATTTTTTTTAAAATATTCAATGCATTTATCCTCATTAGTTCTTTTTTTATATTCTAAATTTAATTTTTCATTCAATTTGCTAATAAATCTTTTAACATCATTTATTACCTCTTCTTTATTTTGTAAAGAATCCTTAGTTGTTACTTTAAATTTTGATTTAAATAATTTATTTTCAATATTTATCTGACAAATAATTTGATTATCCGTATAGGTCATCTCATGAATAATTTCTAAATTTATATTATTTTTTTTTAATGTTAGATTTATAGGAAATAATTTATGCATGATTCCTTCCATTTGCATATATAAAATGGGTAAATTTTTAAAATTTACGTTAAATTCCTTTGATATTTTTAACATAGTTGCCAATATATTTTCAGAAATCAAATCTCTCGTATGAATATAATAAGGTTTTATTTTTATATATTTTTCCAACATATTTATAATTTTATTTGTTATAAATATGCCTCTAAATTCTGGTTTGTAATGATTTTTTAAAACCAAATAATTATCCGGCTCGCCTGAATAATATTTTAAAAGAGAAATTTCATTTAAATCAGTATCTTCATTAAAAAC
This sequence comes from Campylobacter sp. B0100352/1, assembly GCF_020135855.1. NCBI lineage: Bacteria > Pseudomonadati > Campylobacterota > Epsilonproteobacteria > Campylobacterales > Campylobacteraceae > Campylobacter > Campylobacter sp. B0100352/1. The sequence goes on along the minus strand of NZ_JACHTP010000007.1, from coordinate 312 downwards.
TTTTTTTTCAACATAACCATAATTTAAAATAGATCTTAAAATTTCTATTGGATCTCTTGTAAGAATTAACGCTTTTGTATCTTTTTGAATTAAGCTTACATATTTTTCAAAAAATTCTTTATGATGATCTTTTAATAATAACACTATATTTCGATGGTCTTTAAAATTTAATAAATCATCATATGCATAAATATATTTTTGTATTGCGCCCTCTGACCATATAAAATGACCACTAATTATAGTATTACAAGCCTCTTGTAAAAATACCCTTAAAGCATAAGTTCCTGTATGATGATGCGCAATAATAATAAA